>JAUVKO010000214.1 GCA_030596225.1 Fidelibacterota bacterium | reverse complement strand
ATCCCCTTAACCCTGTCTAATCATCTGGAGTAAAAAGTTTCTTTCTAAGGATTTTCTCACCGAAACATTCAATTTATCTCTTTGCTATGCATACTCTAAGCGGATTAAAATTTTTAATTCCAACACACAAAAAAACAAACTCAATAGTTTTTTCCCCGTAACATAAATGCAGAATATACAAGCGTCGAGCAACATAGAATCGATTAGACAGATTGTTTAATTCAAGTTCAGCTTTAGCCGGCTCGCAGGCTCGCTAATTTTCCAGCCGTGGGGGTTGATGTCATTTTCATGCAGAGAGTCATAGAATTTGATGTTTTTGAGAGTCGTATATTGAAATGCATGATAAAACTGCGGAAAGTCAGAGTCTTTTACGTAAAGAGTTATTCCACCAACTAGCAGTTGAAAGGATTTACCATGCTCCCACTGGCCCTGCTTTTTTCCAATCGGAAGCAGCCTGGATAACCTGGAGGAATCCTTTTTCATTTATGGGCATACTGATACATTTGTAACGAACATAAAAGGTACCACATTCACATTTACTAATGGAACAAATATTATCCTGGATGATGGTTTCACGCTTGTGTTTCGGCAAAAGGCTTCCTTTCGTTTCGTTCACTCACACAATAATGCAAATGAGACCGGATTGCAACAACAATAAAAATGCAAATAATCGCAAAAATAAGATTGGCATTTATTCATACTGCCGATTCTATATGGTGAATAGAATTAGTCAATTACCTCTTTGCGTTTATTTGAGATTGTGAGATATGACGGTTGCACTCTGGGGTGTTAACTGTACATTGTAGCTCAATCTTGAGCCTTTTCTTTTAAGGAAGTGTGTAGTTGATATGATCTCAAATCCACAAATGGGTATTCTGGATTCTGATAAAATGGCTCCGGCGTGGCGGCTTTTAGTAATCATATTATTTCTTTCCAATGGGATTCTAGCCCAGGATAATTTTCGAGTTTTTCCCTATTTACAAAACCCCGAAACCAACGCAATGACCATCCTTTGGTTTTCAGAAACAGACACACCTGGTCAGTTGGCTTATGGGGTAATGGGATCAACAAAGCAGAGCGTAAGAAAATCTCAACCAGTCTCTGCCAAGGTCTTAAAGTATTCTACCTGGGAGGATACTAGCTTTTTTAGTGGGCAAGCGCCATCAGCACCTTTCCGGCATAGGGTAAGAGTTAAAAATTTGGAACCTTCCACCACATATGCTTATACGGTAATTCAAAGAGCAAGCCGTTTCAGTTCAACCTTCCAGACGGCTCCACTTGGCAATGCCCCTGTTCGGTTTATCGTTTATGCAGATAGTGAAACAGAGCCGGAATCAACCGGGAAATATGCGATTTGGACAGATCCCAATAGTGATACGCCACGTAAATATCCAATTGATCAAACACTGGGTTATCAGAATAACCTTGAGGTTATCCGGTCTCGTGAACCAGATTTGATCTTAATTGCAGGTGACTTGATTCAGCATGGTGGAGAACAAAGAGATTGGGATGAATTTTGGCGTCACAATACAAATCGCGATGGCAAGTTGAGTGTAGCAGGGAACATTCCAGTTTTAGCAGCAATGGGAAACCATGAGTATTACGAAGGCCCCGCTATGGATCGGTATAACCAGCCAGGGTCGGAGCGAGCTGCTGGCAAATATTTAAGCTATTTTGAATATCCTTCTAACCATGTCACGTATGCTGAACAGAATGGTCGCTATTACAGTCTCGAGTATGGACCAGCTACTCTAATCGTAGTAGATTTTTGCAATAATAGCCCCAGTAAATCTAGCGAGGATACCAATTACTATTTATTGGGTGAAAATGACAAAGGTGGTGGGTATGCCCCTGATTTTGGACCTCATTCTCGACAATATAAATGGCTTGAACAACAGCTGGATAAGGCACAAAAAACCAGTCTGTTCACTTTTGTCGTCTTTCATCATGCTCCCTATTCAAGTGGGCCCCACGGACCACCACCTGGTGCTGGTAAGGGGTTTGATAAACAATCCGGGAACGCTACCCGGGTACTGACCCCACTATTTATGCACTACGGTGTAGATGCAGTTTTCAATGGTCATGACGAAATGTGGGAACGATCTGAACTATCAGGTATCGAAGTGGGCTCTGATGGTAGTGAGTCAGATCATTCAATTCAGTTTTATGATGTTGGGATTGGTGGAGATGGTCTTAGAGCACCGATTCCGGGGCTTAACAATTCTTACCAACAATTTCTGGTGCATACTGATGTACCCGAAGAGTGGCAAGACGGTATTCTAATAGATGGTGGTAAGCATTATGGGCATCTGGAAGTTGATATCGTTCCGCTGAATACTGATACCTGGCAAGCCGTCCTAAAACCAGTCTATGTTTTCCCGCTCATGGGTTCTGATGGAAAGACCTACTCAGGTTATTCTAGGCGCATGTATGATGATCAAATTACGTTAATTCGTTCTATAAAATAGATTTGTTAGATGTGACCAATAATACCAATTACACCTCAAAACAATCTATGCATTCTTCATCTTTTCCAGTTTTACTGCTCTTAAAATTTCAACCATAGCTTAAGCTATGCTTAAAATTTAAAGATTGTAAAACAGAAAAATCTTTTGAATTCATATAGACTCTTTTGAAGTACAATTGGTATAATCCCATCGAAGATTCCGATCTCAGTGCCGGGGGAGGATATGGTACGATGGGATTTCATAAATGTGTTATGAAATGATCAATCTAAAAACTCACTAAAGTCTGAATCACAAACCGCTGATAGTTCATATCTCTGTTGAGGAATGTACTATACTGTCTTTTGTTCTTTCGGTGTTAATATAGTGAGTACGGTTACAACAATAAAGGCTATCAGAATTATTCCCATCTCCAGTGCATATTCCAAGGGTTCGACCCAGATCTCTTTAAAGAAATCCCAACGCCCTAAAATTTCCACAGCATTCCAAAAGATAATCACTGTGGGAATGGCATAGCGTACGGCAGCGGCTATTTTTCTAAATTTTATTAAGCGGATAAATAAATAAAGAGACCAGATTAAAGAACTGGCAAACACCACGTAGGTTACAGGATGCCGATCACCAAGTAAGCTGTTATCATAGATTAATAACAATACGAGATAAAAGAACCACAGTATAAAAATGGTTTCCATGGCAGTTATAATGGCGAAATTTCGTTGTTTCCCTGTAGGTATTCGGGGGATGTTTAGTTTTAACTTGCGCTGTACCCAGGAAAAGAAATGACAGCGCGTTTGTCCGTTAAACAGGAAATAGAGCATACAAGCCAACAAAAGTCCCATGGAAGAAGGCATGAGCAAGTATTCCGGTTTGGTGACTATCTCACCATTTTCCAAAAGCGGGGCTATACCAAGATGTTGAGCCGACCAGACAAATGAAAATTCCACCCAACCGGTCCACAAAAGCAGTCCGCCGAATAAACCGTACCAGGTTGCCGGAGTTTCATCCTTATTACGGGCACCAATCCAGAGCAGGACAGCGCCGATAATTCCAAGCACTGTTGCCCCGGGGAATTGCCCGGAAAGGCCAAATATTTTTTCTATTAAAATCATAACTGCGTGGCCTAATGGCATTGTAAACAATACAATAATAAAAGCTAATATGCCGATAAATGGTTTTCTCATTGTTTTACCCTCATAGACTATGAATAAAGTCTTCTGCTAAATTAAGAACCAAAAAACGCCCGGTTGTTGATCTGACCCGGGCACTGCTTGAAATGTGAACTGAAATGATCATAAATGCAATATATGCGAATCAGTCTCAACATCAATACAATATCACAGTAAATAAGCGGGAATGTGATTTAATTTATGCCGGGCAGAAAGATAGGGTAAGACCTTTAACGATTTGTCTGAAGACCCATCATCCTCAACTTACGTTCATGTTTAACTTTGGCTAAGCGGGATGATGTTCAGGGAAACAAGCCTGGGCTGCTCTGGATATGGTTCCACTTGCTGAGTTAAGAGTATAACTCTTTCAGTACCTTATACCAATTACACCTCAAAACAGTCTATGCATTCTTCATCTTTTCCAGTTTTACTG
>JAUVKO010000248.1 GCA_030596225.1 Fidelibacterota bacterium | reverse complement strand
TTCTGAAAAATGACTCAGAGCTCTATCGTGTTTTTCCGCTGAATCAGGCCACTACCAATGATTACGCATGGTTTGATATTGCATCGATAGGTGGTTATCATGCTGCCAAGATGTCAAAATTCCAGGAAATCATGGATGCCGGTCTGCTCAATAATTTCAGTTTTCTTGGGGTGGCGAATATTAAGTATTTTATCAGCCGCCAAGCAATTAATTACCCAGCGTTGATTCAGAGTTATTCCGATGGCCGCAGTTTTGTTTATACTTTCGCTAATTATTTGCCTAGAACATATATCGTGAATGAATACGTATTAGCTGAAACGAAAGAAGAGACCTTCCAAGTGTTTCAGTCTGAAGAATTCGATCCCGCAAACACTATTATCCTACATGATACTCCCGTCGAATACCAGGAAGGTAAGGGCGGTGTGGCAACAATAGTTAGCTGGCAACCACAACGATATGAAATTGATGTGTCAATGGAAGGATCTGGTTTTCTCTATCTGAGTGATGCCTGGTATCCACCAGGTTGGCATGCCACTGTAGATGGTATCGAAGAGCCGATATTAAGGGCGAATCACACCTTTCAAGCAATCCAGTTATCAGGAGGTGAGCATCAGGTCATTTTCGATTTTAATTCTCAGACCTTCTCCAGAGGAATGTGGTTTAGTAAAGGATTGTTCATTATGGTCATGATTATTCTGATCGCGTATGTTGGCGTTATCAATTACCCCATGATTCGTTCGAAACTTCGTAAGGATGTTTAAAACTGTCTATGCGTATTGCCTTATGTACACAGCAATTTGGTAATTATTGGTCTGGCCTGGGGACCTATTCCACTTTATTAGTCAAAGGGCTGATAGAGCGTGGCCATGAAATAAGTGTGATTACACCGGGGGATGTAGTCACGGATTTAAATGTCACTACTATACCAGTTTCATCTCTGAACTGGGACCCAACACATGGCGGTTGGTTCAGTCTGTCTTTTGCATATAACAAAGCCCTGGTCGACTTAAAAGTTGATATCGTTCATTTTACGGATGCCAGGGAAGCATATTCATACACTGGAAACATTCCAGCCATTGGAACACTACACGATGATTATTTTGCCAGACATAGCTGGATTCCTTGGGCTTATCGGGCTCATTATGTGGATTGGATAAAACGCTATGCCTATTATTCATTTGTCACCTGTACTGAACGGCGGGCGCTTCGGAGACTACAGGGACTTATTGCAAATTCAGACTGTACAGCGGCAACGATAACTAAGCGATATTCAATTGATCCGGATAAGGTGCAGACCATATATATACAGCCAGATTTGAAACTTGAACCTTTGGGAGCGGATATTGAGCAGAAAAGATTGGAGAATCCGACGCTGCTTTTTGCAGGTGGAAATATTCAACGTAAGGGCTTGCCATTGCTGCTGAATGCCCTGGTTCAATTAAAAGATCGATTCCCCAACCTTTCTCTTCGTATTTTAGGGAAGAACCAGAATCTAGACCGAATGCAAGCCCTATCAAGGAAGATGGGTTTATCTGAACGGGTGCATTTTGAGGGATGGGTTCATCCCCGGGAAATGTCTAAATATTATCTTGAATCAGCTGTATTTGTTATGCCATCTCTCATGGAGGGTTATGGGCTGGTCTTTTTAGAAGCTATGTCCCATCAATTGCCGGTCATTGCCGGAAATGTAGGTGGAACAAGAGAGCTTATTCGTCATAAAGAGAACGGTCTGCTAGTAGATCCACATAATGTTGAAGCACTGGCAAGCTCAATTACAGATCTGCTTGAAGATAAGACACTTCGGAGCACCTTGATAACCGGTGGATCTGCTACTATCAGGGATCTTGATCTGGAAAAGATGATCAATGCCACCACTGATTTTTATCAGAACGTTCTCGGAACACAATAACTCAGTCGCCGTTGTAATGTCATGAAGATCAGCAAGTACTCTCTCAATGTATTAACCTTAATGACGGGTACGACCATTGCTCAAGCTATAACCATGGTGTTTACTCCGGTTTTAACCAGAATCTATACACCGGAGGATTTTGGTACTTTTGCACTTTATGCGAGCATTTCAGCCATGCTTGCTGTAATAATTACCGGACGCTATGAAATGGCTGTTATGCTGCCTCATGATGATGCTGATGCTGTAAATGTTCTAGCCTTGTCGATACTACTTACCACTACACTAAGTATTATTTTTGGGATTACTATTTTATTATTCGGCTCTCAAATCGTTCAACTATTTGGGAACGATGAGCTTGAAAAATGGCTGTTTCTGATTCCTGTTTCGGTGTTCTTTTTAGGTTCATATCAGAGTTTTAATTATTGGGCCAATAGAAGAAAAGGTTTTGCTTCTGTTTCAATCAGTAAGGTCGCTCAGAGTGGTACTGCAGTTTCTTCAAAATTAGCCTTTGGGGCTTTCCAATATGGAACGAGTGGATTGGTCTATGGCGAGCTTTTAGGACAGGGCATCTCCAGTTTTATTCTTGGATATAAGAATAAAACAAGTCTAAAGAAAAATATTGGCCATATTAAACTTAAACAAATTAAACGGGTCGCTCATAAATATCGTAAATTTCCAAGAATCAATCTACCTCACGCATTTTTAAATGTTTTCTCTTCTCAGACACCTATAATTCTTATTAATTATTTTTTTACAAGTGGAATTGCCGGGTTTTATTCTTTAGCAAATAAAATTTTAATGTTGCCCATGAGTATTATTACCAGTTCATACGCACAAGTATTTTATGAACAAATCTCTTCCAGCGCAAACAGTGATAGTCCCGGGGAAGTAGCTTCTCTATTTAAGAAGACATTGAGCAGACTAATGCTTTACTCATTCCCGATTTTTATTTTACTGTTTATTTTTATTCAATCATTGGTTACGATTATATTTGGGGATGTATGGGAAGAGGCTGGTCTCTACGCTATGATCTTGATACCGATGCTCTATTTCCGGTTTACCGGATCTGTCGTTTCATCTGTTGTGCTGGTATTTAATAGACAAGGCAAAGCACTTGTAATCGAGATCCTGAATACTGTGCTGAGAGTGGTAGCTTTAATCATTGGTGGGATTGAGAATAGTATTCTAACAGGGCTTTTTCTTTATAGTGCATCTAGCAGTGTGATAACAATATACCGACTGGTCTGGTATTGGTCAATTGTCAAGGAGAATCGATGAAATACAGTATCTTCGGTAAAATTTATGACATCAAATATGAAGATGATGGAATTCGAGAGATCTTGGAGCTTGAACTTTCTCTTTACCCTGTTGACAAAGGTGAACATGTTGATGTAAGTATAAAATTCATTAACTCATTTCCTTCTGATA
>JAUVKO010000229.1 GCA_030596225.1 Fidelibacterota bacterium | reverse complement strand
CCTGTAATTTCTTCATCTTTTACCGTTTTACTTCACTTAATATTTTATCCATAGCCATGGCTATGCAGAAAACATTAAGATCGTAAAAGCACTAAAATATTTTGAAGTTAATAGACACTTTAGAACTGCAATTGGTATAACCCGCTTAAAGAATCCGTTAAAACTGCGTTGGTGGCTCCGGTTTATTTTCTAGAATAGCTTCGATCTTTTCAATGACCTCAGGTGTGAGTGCCGGCAAGGTATCCAGGGCTTGGAGATTATTCTCCAGTTGTGACATCTTGGATGCACCCATAATCACTGTACTCACATTCGGATTTGCTGCGCACCAGGCGATAGATATATTTGTTAGAGAATGACCGATTTCATTTGCAAGCTTCAGAAGCTCACCGGCTTTCCTAATCTTTTCCTGGCCCTCAGCTGATTCGAAATCCTTCTTAAGCCAGGCATAACCAGGCAGATTCACTCTGGAGGCTTTTGGAAAACCTTGACTATATTTTCCGGTAAGCAATCCGGAAGCCAATGGAGACCAGATCGTGGTACCCAAACCAATCTCTGTATAAAGACGGCGAAAATCGGATTCAACTTTATCGCGACGGAACATATTGTATTCTGGTTGCTCCATGGTAGGAGGGATGAGGCCATACTGCCTGGCAATGCTATAAGCTTCCATGATTTGCTGTGAATTCCATTCTGAGGTGCCCCAGTACAAAATTTTCCCCTGATGGATCAAGTCGTTCATACTACGGACAGTCTCTTCGATAGGAACCTCTTCATCAGGTCTGTGACAAAAGAATAAATCAAGATAATCAACTTTTAAGCGCTTAAGTGCAGCATGACAGGCATCTGTGAGATGCTTACGGTTCAAGCCCTTTTGAGTGGGGAGATGGCCACCCCAGAATGCCTTGGATGAAACAATGAATGTATCTCTTGACCAGCCCAGCTTTTTTAAAGCATCACCCATGATCTCTTCAGAAGCTCCATTTGCATAAACCTCTGCATTGTCAAAAAAGTTTACTCCTGCATCATAGGCTGTCTGTAACATTTTTTCCGCCAAGGGTAAATCCACTTGAGCTTTAAACGTTACCCAGGACCCAAAGGAGAGTGTGCTGACTTTTAAACCAGAACCTCCAAGACGACGATATTCCATTATTTATTTCCTTAATGTGTGTTTTGAAAAATACATATCAATCAGAATACAGGATTTAGATAGAAAAAACAAAGCCGGAATGGAGAAAAAACTATAATATATTTCAAAAAAAAGGGCAAGTCAGTGGTATGATTTCTGCTTTTCTCTTGACTTGAGAATGACAAACGCTATTTTTCAAAATATTAATCATATGTGTGTAAAACATACTATATTGATATACAAAAATATTTTTCATATAAAGGGTCTTGAAATGAACAAAATAATGAGCACAATCATTCTACTTGCTGCACTTTTTCTGGGGTCATGTACGACCATGAGTTTTATTCCTACTGAAGGAAGTGCCGCGAAATTCAATCTGGCAACAGTGGACTATGTGCAAGCTCAATCTGACTCTCTTAGAGCAGATCTGATTGATGATCTTGCAGGAAATCTCACAATTTTATTGGACTCTCTTCTAATGGAAGATAGGGCAGCTCTGGAAGCACTCTCAATGCAACTGGACTCACTGAATAGCACGATTGATGACTTTGCCGGTGCTATTGATTCATCTGAATTATTCATTAAAAAATCTATGGCTTTAATGTCCAAGGAATTGACTACAGTTAAAACCAATGCCAGCAGCACTCGCATGGTGATCCGACGCATTAATGATAATATTGATAATTTGCCGTTAAAGGCACTTGAAGCCTTTAATGCAGCCATCAATGAATATTTAAAGAAAGATGAGGTCGCACCCGAGTAGAAGTGACCATCTGATTGAAAACACTTAATAAGTCCCCTGAGCTGACAACGGCAGGGGACTTTTTTATTGCTTCAATCTCAGCTATTGAAGTAGCAATTAATGGAGTGAATAATGCGTAAATCGATAATACTGATTACGGGGGTGAATGGGGAGATCGGTCATGGTTTAGTGCGCTCTTTACACGAAGAGGGAGTCACTAACTTGGTCGGTATCGATCTGGTTACGGTAGATAATTTTGTACAAGAACGAACCCAGGATTGTCTGGTCGGAAGCATCCTCGACCAGAACCTTCTTGAACGAATTAATGCTCAATATGAGATAGAGGCTATTTACCACATGGCTGCTCTGCTTAGCACCCGTGCTGAATTTTCACCCGTAATTGCTCATGAAGTCAATGTTGATGGCACTCTCAAACTCCTGGACCTGGCCATGGAGCAGGCACAGAGCCGCGGGAAACCGGTTAAATTCTTTTTCCCCAGTTCCATTGCTGTCTATGGTCTTCCTTCGCTCAAAGAGAAATCTTTAGCAGGAGCTCTAGGTGAAGACGATTACCGTTATCCTCAAACCATGTATGGCTGCAATAAGCTCTATTGTGAAAGCCTGGGGAATTACTATGGTCACTATTTTAAGCGTCTCTCTGCCAATGATTCTAAAGGCTTAGTTGACTTCCGTGCTATCCGCTTTCCCGGAATTATCAGTGCTCACACCTTACCTGCCGGTGGCACCAGCGACTATGCTCCTGAAATGATCCATGCTGCTGCTAAAGGTGAACATTACGATTGTTTTGTACGTAAAGATGCTACTATTCCCTTTATGACAATGAGTGATGCCATTCTTGCCATTGAATTATTAATGGCTGCACCTCAATCAAAATTGACGAAGACGGTCTATAATGTTAAAGCCTTCAATCCCTCAGCTGGTGAATTCTTCTCTAAAGTTAAAGAGTATTACCCACAAGCTGATATTGACTTTGTGACCAATGATAATCGCCAATCGATAATTGATAGTTGGCCAGAGGATGTAAATGATGAAAAAGCCCGCCATGACTGGAACTGGGCAGCCATTCATGATCTTAATAAAGCTTTTTCAGATTATCTCATCCCTGAGATTAGGAGTCGCTATGAACACAAGTAAAGACCGATTAAGCCTTGAATTGAAAGAGATAAAAGCAGCTGGTCTATATAAGGCAGAACGGGTTATCGAATCTCAGCAAAGTGCTGAGATCAGGGTGGCAGGTAGCTCAGTGTTGAATTTCTGTGCCAATAATTATCTGGGTCTATCAAATCACCCGGTTTTGATCAAGGCTGCCCAGGATGGGCTTGCTGAGTGGGGTTTTGGTCTAAGCTCTGTCCGGTTCATTTGTGGAACTCAGAGCATCCATAAGCAATTAGAGCGTAAGATCTCCGAATTCCTGGGGATGGATGATACAATTCTTTACTCCTCCTGCTTTGATGCCAACGGTGGTTTGTTTGAGACCATATTGGGTCCGGAGGATGTCATTATTTCTGATCAACTTAATCACGCATCTATTATTGATGGCATACGCTTATGCAAAGCCAAACGCTTTCGGTATGCCAATAACAATATGGAAGAGTTAGAAGCTATTCTGAAGGAAACCCAAGGCGCCCGTACCCGCCTGATTGCCACCGATGGTGTTTTTTCTATGGATGGATATGTAGCACAAGTGGATAAGATCTGTGATTTGGCAGATAAATATGATGCTTTAGTGCATGTTGATGATTCTCATGCTACAGGATTCTTTGGACCTACAGGTCGCGGCTCCTATGAATATCGCGGTGCTATGGGACGGGTGGATATTATCACTTCAACATTGGGAAA
>JAUVKO010000051.1 GCA_030596225.1 Fidelibacterota bacterium | reverse complement strand
AATGCGCGGATAGATTCAAAATATTTTTCTTGTTTTACAAACTTCAAATATTGAGCATAGCCAAAGCTATGCTTGGAATTTTAAGTGCAGTAAAACTGGAAAAGATGAAGAAGATAACGCGCATTATGAGGTGCAATTGGTATTAAACCCACAAGCCCAATCCCAAAACGTATAGAACCGCATAGATGTTTTAGATTTCAGAGGAAAAAATGTCGCTTTTAGTTGATCCGTTCTACGATCAACGGTGGGATTTCGGGACGAGTATCAGTATATGTAAAGACATTAGACAATTGACCTGCAACTTCCTGCAACGCGGTCTCATTATTTGAATGGAGGGTCAACACCTCATCACCGGTCTCTACCTTTTCACCAAGCTTTTTTTGAATATACATCCCACTGGAGTAATCTATCTCATCACTGATAACCCGCCGACCTGCTCCCAACTGAATTCCGGCAAAGCCCAGAGCCATGGTATTGATCTGAGCCAAATATCCTGATTGCTTGACGTGAACAGTTTTGCTGAATTTAGCTTCTGGATAGGCTTCCATATTTTCCAGGATTTTTGGATCCCCATTTTGGAGCTCAACAATTTTTAAAAGTTTCTCAAAGGCAGAACCATCAGCAACTGTTTTCTGCTGCATCCCTATGGCTACTTCCTGAGTTAGATCAGGCTGTGCCATTCTCAATATCTCAGCCCCCAGTGCATAGGTTACTTCCATCAGATCATCAGGTCCCTTTCCCTGAAGTCCCAGGACAGATTCTTTCATTTCGAACCAATTCCCGATAGCTGCTCCAAGCGGTTGATTCATATCAGTGATCAAAGCAGAAGTTTTAATCCCATATCCTTTTCCAATTGAGACCAGACTGTTGGCCAAAGCCTGAGACTCAGATACAGTTTGCATAAAAGCCCCATTACCGGTTTTTACATCCAGGACTAAGCCCTGTATCCCCTCAGCGATTTTTTTGCTCATTATACTGGCTGAGATCAATGGAATGGATCTGACAGTTGCAGTCACATCTCTTAAAGAATACAATTTCTTATCCGCAGGACAAATGTTTCCAGTTTGCCCAACTAGTCCAACCTTTTCTGTCATGACCAGATCATGCCAGGTATCCAAGTCAAGATTTACATTGAATCCGGGGATTGATTCCAATTTATCAAGGGTTCCGCCACTATGTCCCAAACCACGCCCGGAGATCATTGGAATATGAATACCCAGAACAGCTAAAATGGGAGCCAGCAGGATGGAAACCTTATCTCCAACACCACCGGTGCTGTGTTTATCAGCCACAAACCCTGGTGCTCCTGAGAAGTCCATGCGCTCACCCGACTCCAGCATAACTTTCGTCAGAGCCAAAGTCTCTTCAGTACTCATCCCCTTGATAAAGATAGCCATGAGCAAAGCGGACATCTGATAATCAGGGATATTACCATTGGTGTAGGCGTTGATGAATTCAGCTATTTCAGTCGCAGAAAGAACTTCTCCTCTGGATTTCTTCTCAATGATCTGATAGGGAATCATCATCACTCCTGTAGTTCTCAGCTAACTCAACGTAATGCTCCCAGCCTTCTCGCATTCGCTCAAACATTTCATCCCCAATCTCTGCCCGTTGTTTTGCAGGGATTCCGGCCCAGAGTGTTCTGTCTGGAATCTTTTCATACTCCTTCACCAGAGCTCCCGCGGCTACAAGGGCTCCACCGCCAATATTCGCCCAGCTTAAAACAGTTGCTCCCATTCCGATGAGTGCGTCATCTCCAACAATGCAGCCATGAATGATCGATTGATGTCCAATAGTAACACGGTCACCTACGATGCATGGCCCATCACCGGATTCAACATGCAGGATGGCCCCATCTTGAATATTGACATTCTTGCCAACTCTGATCTCATGCAGGTCACCGCGGATAACAACATTATACCAGACACTGGCTCCAGCTCCAATTTCCACATCTCCAATGATGACTGCATTTTCTGCGATCCAGGCATCAGGATGGATTTTGGGGGTAATCCCTTTATAAGATTTTAAAATCATTATATTTCTCTCCAATCAAATCGTAAAATATAAGGTTTTGAGGTGAAGGTGAAAAATTGATATCAGCCTCCTCACCCACCTATCCAATCCAGATAATTATCCTGATGAATAATTTTATGCTGCGCACCAGGATAAGCTTTTAACCAGGCTGGAGGTACTCTTACTTTCCTTTTTCGCTTCCATTTAAATTCATGGGCTTCTAATTTTCCATTTCCATCTTCAACCCAGTCTAATTCTTGTTGATCGTAAGTCCGCCAAAAATAATTCTGAGTATATTTGCCCGTATAATGTTGATATTTTATTCGTTCGGATATAAGATAGTTCTCCCATATTTCGCCTACATCGTTGCGTAATTTTAAGCGATTAAAATTATTAATCACTGCATTACGAATACCAATATCATAAAAATACCATCTGTTAGATTTGCTGATTTCTTTGCGAAGATTGCGAGAAAAACCAGGTAACTTATAGAGTACAAATACCTTGGTTAACAAATCTAAATATCTTTCTACTGTAGTTTTACTCATTTGTAACTGTTTGCCTAATTCCTGGACTGAGACTTCCTTACCGATTTGAAAGGCGATCAGTCTTAGTAAATTCAATATCTTTCCTGATTTGCGTACTCCCTCAAAACTCAAAATATCCCTTAACAGATAGTCATTAAGCATCTCATTCAGATAAACTCGTTTGTTATCCCAATTTTCATATTGGAGCAGCTCTGGATATGAGCCAAAAATCAATCGCTCTTCAAGTCTGGCTTTAGTTTCTGGGAAATCCTCTATTTTTGATAATTCCATCTGAGCCAACGGATATAACATAATTGTATTCTTACGACCCACCAAGGGCTCACCTAATTTGTTTGATAAGTCAAAGACTGAGGAACCGGTCGCCACGATTTTTAACTTATCAAAATGATCTACAATTAGCTTTAGTTTACTGCCAATTTCCTCAATTTTTTGAGCTTCATCGATAATTAGATATTTTTTGCCGGCAAGGATACGTTTGTAGTTTGTTACTGACTGCTCGCTCATGAGTTCAACATGCTGAATATCATCACCGTTTAACAGCAACATCTCTTTAAAATGGGTGCCTTTGAAATATTCTTTAATAAATTCAGTCTTCCCTACCCGACGAGCTCCCAAAAGGACAAGAACCTTCTTTGCCTGGAGTCGTTTGGTAAATGAGTTTAAAATTGCTCTTTGAATGTAATCCATTTTCAATCATATCCTTTATCGTATTGGCGTATTTTACATTAATAGCGTCACTGCACAAGCGTTATTTGCATATTTTTAATCTTATTACTCCAGCGGACATTATTCGTATGAAAGAAGGCGGCGGTCTCCGGAGGCTGAGGCTCGAAACCCATTTGCAAATAATTATATCACCCTCGAAATCATGAGTATTGTATCGTCCTGTCAGTTCTTATTTTTTAATCTTGACTTTTTTGTACAATATGCTTTACTTGCGATGAACATGGATAGGAAAAATCAAATATTGAACTCTGAAAACGACAAAAACATCGCCCTGAGCGACGAACAACAGACGATTCAAAATATTACAAACCAGGATTACAAATATGGCTTTGTAACTGATATTGAAATGGAAGAATTTCCTCTGGGCTTGAATGAGAATATTGTTCGCATGATCTCAGCCAAAAAGAATGAGCCTGAGTTCATGACTGAATGGCGTCTGAAAGCTTACCGCCACTGGCTTAAGATGAAAGAGCCCAAATGGCCAAAATTGCATTACCCTGAAGTCAATTTTGATGATCTCTACTATTATGCAGCCCCCAAAAACGAAAATGCTCCTAAAAGTCTGGATGAGGTCGATCCCGAGCTTATCAGAACCTTTGACAAGCTGGGAGTTCCGCTGGAAGAGCGGGAACTATTGGCTGGGGTTGCTGTGGATGCCATCATTGACAGCGTATCTGTAGCCACCACTTTTAAGAATAAGCTAAATGAATTGGGTATCATTTTCTGTCCCATGAGTGAAGCCATTCAGGATCATCCGGATCTGATTAAGAAATACTTGGGTACAGTCGTACCCTATACTGATAATTTTTATGCCACTTTGAACTCAGCAGTTTTCAGTGATGGCAGCTTTGTCTACATCCCCCCTGGAATACGTTGTCCCATGGAGCTTTCCAGCTATTTCAGGATTAATGCAGCCAAGACCGGACAGTTTGAGCGCACCCTGATTATTGCTGACAAGGGGAGCTATGTGAGTTATCTGGAAGGTTGTACCGCTCCTATGCGAGACGAAAACCAGCTACATGCAGCTATTGTTGAATTGATTGCCATGGAAGATGCCGAGATTAAATATTCTACGGTTCAAAACTGGTACGCAGGTAACAAGGAAGGTGTAGGTGGTATTTACAACTTTGTAACTAAACGGGGACTGTGCGCCGGTAATCACTCCAAGATCTCTTGGACCCAGGTTGAAACCGGTTCTGCTGTTACCTGGAAATATCCCAGTTGTATCCTTAAAGGTGACTATTCTGTGGGTGAATTCTACTCAGTTGCTTTAACCAATAATTTTCAACAGGCTGATACCGGGACTAAAATGATCCATCAGGGTCGAAACACCCGCAGTTTGATCATTTCTAAAGGTATCTCAGCTGGAAAAAGCAATAATGCCTATCGAGGCTTGGTCAAAGTGAGCAGCAAGGCTGAAAATGCCCGCAACTATTCCCAGTGTGATTCATTGCTCATTGGTGATCAGTGTGGTGCTCATACATATCCATATATGGAAATCGAGAATCCATCTGCTCAAGTTGAGCATGAAGCCACAACCTCCAAGGTAAGCGAAGATCAGATCTTTTACTTGAATCAAAGGGGCATTTCTACTGAGGATGCAGTTGGTATGATCGTCTCCGGTTATGCCCGCGAGGTCTTCCAACAATTGCCTATGGAATTTGCTGTTGAAGCTCAAGCCCTTATGTCTCTGAGCCTGGAAGGCTCTGTTGGGTAAAATATTGAAAATCAGTTATGGTATTTAACTTAATTCCTCCCCGTGGGGAGGTGCCACGAAGTGGCGGAGGGGGTTCGTCAAGGACCCACCCCTTTATCCCCTCCCGGGAGGGGAATCAATCACCGAAAGTCCTTCGTTAAAAACGGAAATTAGGAGAATTTAAATAAATGCTGTCCATTAAAAATTTACACGTCTCAATTGAAGGAAAACCAATTCTCCGAGGTCTGAATCTGGAAGTCAAGCCAGGTGAAATACATGCTATCATGGGACCTAATGGTTCAGGAAAAAGTACATTGGCTCATGTCTTATCCGGTCGTGAGGGCTATCAAATCGATTCTGGATCTGCCATATATAAAAACCTGAATCTGCTTGAGATGGCACCTGAGATTCGTGCTCGGGAGGGTATCTTTTTAGCCTTCCAGTATCCTATCGAAATCCCTGGTGTCAATAATACCTCCTTTTTAAAAAAAGCATTAAATGAAATTCGAAAACATCGTGGTGAAGAAGAATTGGATGCCATCGATTTTCTTAGTCTTATTAAAAAGCAGATGAAACTGGTTGAAATGAATGAAGATCTACTTAGAAGACCTGTTAACCAGGGTTTCTCCGGTGGAGAAAAAAAACGTAACGAGATTTTGCAAATGGCTGTTCTGAATCCAGAACTGGCTATTCTAGATGAAACGGATTCCGGTCTGGATATCGATGCTTTACGTATTGTTGCCAGTGGTGTAAATAAATTGCGCACAGAATCCAATGCTTATGTAGTCATTACTCACTACCAGAGACTCTTAGATCACATTATTCCGGATTTTGTCCACGTACTATCCAAAGGGCAAATCATCAAATCGGGCACCAAAGAGTTAGCTCTAGAGCTCGAAGAACGAGGCTACGACTGGTTGCTTGAAAAATCAGAGTCCCCATCCTAAGCGGAGTATTGTGATGACCGAAGTCTCTACAAATTTTAAAGACTGTATCCAGGATCAGATACATTCCGGAGATGATACAGACTTTGCGCTCTCCCCGGAATTGCGATCATCTTCCCTGGCGATTCTGAATGAGGGCATTTTTCCAACTCGCAAGGACGAAGAGTGGCGCTACACACCCCTAAAGGACATTCTTGGCCGTAAGTTTGAGTTCATTTCAAATGATAAACTGAATCCAGATCTGCTTGTTGAACACAAGAAGGTCGTACCTGATGCTCAGCATATCGTCTTTATAAATGGTGAATATTCTGCAGAATTCTCAGATGACCTTACACAACAGGCTAATGCCGGACTTGCTATTAAACTCATGACTGATCTTGATCCTACAGACCGTCAAAAAGCTGAAAATATCATTCAGAATTCCAAACTAAGTGATAATAGCATTTTTCAGCATATTGCTCTGGGTCTTTCCCAGTCCGGTCTATTTATTGATGCAACTAACGATACTGAGATAGCAAAGCCACTTCATCTATTGTTTCTCAGTTCAACTGCAGGTTCAACCTCCTTTTCGAACCCTGTAAATATCATTCATATTGGGCAAAACAGCAGTCTGAAAATTGTGGAGCAGTTCGTCTCTGCTCAAGATGCCCAAGCAGTTACCATTCCAGCTGATTATATTCATTTAAACAAAGGCTCTAGTCTGGATTTTTATAAACTCGGCTTGGAATCTGAAGGAACTGACCATATTTCAAATACTGCAGTAGAGCTTAGTGAATCAGCAGAATTAAATATGCACCAATATTTGCTTGGTTCCCGTTTGACCAGATCTAACTCGGAGATCACATTTGTCGAACCCGGTGCCCAAGCCAAATTATGTGGTATCTTTTTAGGTAATAAATCCCAGCATCTGGATATACGCACTTATATGGATCATGCTCAGCCAAACTGCACTAGTGACCAAAGTTTTCGTGGAATAATGAACGATCGATCCCGTGGAGTTTTCAACGGGATGGTATTAGTTCGTGAACATGCTCAAAATACTGATGCTCATCAATCAAATAAGAATTTACTGCTTTCACGTGACGCTCGGATTGATACAAAACCACAGTTGGAGATATTCGCCGATGATGTGAAATGCACCCACGGGGCAACAATTGGTGAACTGGATGAAGACGCTTTGTTCTACCTCCAGTCCAGAGGAATATCCAAAGTGGACGCAGCCTTAATGCTTACACATGCATTTGCCTCCGAGATTACTCAGGAAATCCAGATCGACTCTCTGAGAGAATACGTCCAACACAAGATTGCTAATAGACTAAGACACATCCAGACTACCAATGCTTGATATTAAAAAGATCAGAGGGGATTTCCCCATCCTGCGCACTGAGGTCAATGCCAAACCACTCATCTATGTTGATAACGCTGCTACAACTCAGAAACCGCAGCAAGTTATTGATACGATCCTTGATCTTTACACAAACACTTATTCCAATGTCCATCGTGGTGTTCATCAACTTAGCCAAAAAGCAACAACTCTTTATGAAGGAGCACGTGAAACTGTCCGGAAGTTTATCAATGCCGGGAGCGTAAAAGAGATCGTATTTGTCCGGGGTACTACTGAAGGTGTCAACCTTGTAGCCTCCAGCTATCTGGAGCCCCTACTTAAAGCAGGTGATGAGATATTGATCTCAGAAATGGAGCACCATTCCAATATTATTCCCTGGCAAATGCTGGTTGAGCGTAAAGGTGCAAAGCTTGTAATAATTCCCATGATGGAGGACGGCAATCTGGATCTTAGCGGTTTAGGGAAGCTCCTTAATAATAGGGTTAAGCTGCTGGCAATTACTCATATGTCAAATTCTTTGGGAACCATCAATGATGTGTCAACAATTATTGATCAGGCTCATGCTCGAAGTATCCCTGTACTTCTTGATGGGGCTCAGTCTGTTGCCCATTTTCCAGTAGATGTCCAAGCACTTGATTGTGATTTTTTTGTTTTTTCCGGTCACAAGATCTACGGCCCGACTGGAATAGGTATTTTATATGCCAAAGAGAAATTCCTGAACAGCATGGTTCCCTATCAGAGTGGCGGTAACATGATTCTCAATGTGAGTTTTGAGAAAACCGAATTCAACGAGATTCCATACAAATTTGAGGCAGGGACACCCAATATTGCCGGTTCAATAGGACTGGCTGCAGCCCTGGACTATATTTCTTCTCTCGGTATTTCTAATATTGATCATTATGAACGAGAACTGTTACTCTATGCCACTGAGCAATTTGAGAAGATCGAAGGCTTACGTATTATCGGCACCGCTCCTAACAAAGGGTGTATCATATCTTTCGTTCTGGAAGGCATCCATCCTCATGATATTGGAACGATCATGGATATGGAAGGTGTTGCTGTACGAACGGGACACCACTGCACTCAACCTGTGATGGATTACTTTAATATCCCGGCGACCACACGGGTTTCCCTATCTTTCTATAACACTAAAACCGAAATTGATGGGATTGTGAGAGCCATTCAAAAGGTAAAGGAATTTATGGGCTAATGTCTGAATTACGAGAATTGTATCAGGAAGTCATCCTGGATCATAATAAGAACCCCCGGAATTTTAGAAAGATTGAGCCCTGCTCACATCACGCAAATGGACATAACCCATTGTGCGGAGACAAGTTAGAGCTCTTTCTTAATATTGTAGATGATGTGATCAAAGATATCGCTTTTGTTGGAAGCGGATGTGCTATTTCCACTTCATCCGCGAGTTTAATGACTCAATTTCTTAAGGGTAAGTCAGTCGCAGAAACCCGAAAATATTTTGACAGTTTTCATGATTTGGTCACTGGAAAAACGCTGAATGACAGAGAGTTGGAAGAATTAGGCAAATTAGCCATTTTTGCCGGTGTACAAGAATTTCCTGCGCGTGTCAAATGCGCCAGCCTCTCTTGGCATACGCTTATTAATGCTTTAAATAGTGCAGACGCATCTGCTCAAACAGAATAGTAAGTCATGGATTCTAATATGAATAACAACATCCCTGAGATTGATCTTAAAGAAATTGAAGAGAAGATCATCGCCACTATCAAGAATATTTACGATCCGGAAATTCCAGTGAATATCTATGACCTGGGGTTGATCTATGATGTCAAGGTCACTGAGGAACTGGAAGCCTACGTAAAAATGAGTTTGACCGCGCCCAACTGCCCGGTGGCTGGCTCTTTACCTATTTCTGTAAAACAAAAAATCCTGGAAGATATTCCGGAATTGGAATTTGCGGATGTAGAGGTGGTCTGGGAGCCCCAATGGCACAAGGATATGATAACTGAAGCGGGACTGCTGCAATTGGGATTACTTTAAGTTAGAAGTTAGAAAATTGAAAATTGACGAAGCCGCAAAAAGTATGAGAGAAAACATGAAAACAGCTCTATCTGTAATAAATATAAACCCTTAGACGATATTGCTGTATGTGCATAATTATCAACATTTTGCGTCATTTCGACCAGCTCAATACATTGCTCTGCGATCTCTGCGAGAGGGACTTTTTGCGAGACCGTCAAAATTGAAAATTGAAAACAGTTACTGAATATATTGATCTTTTGCAAAGGAATATTTCAAACCTTTTGCTAAGGGAACAAAAAATGGTCTTTGCGTACTTCGCGTTCTCTGCGAGAGGAAATAACCAACTCGTTATGAAAAGATATGAAAATTAGTGCTCAGGAGGAATACGGAATTCGCTGTCTACTGCATATCGGTCATATGACGGCAACTGGTGGAAGTAGCATCTCTTCAATTAGTAAAGCAGAGCATATTTCTCCATCAAATACTGCCAAGCTGGTGCGTATCCTGCGAATAAATGGTTTTGTAGAAAGTAGCCGAGGTAAGGATGGTGGTTACACATTGGCCAGAGAGCCCGAAGATATCAAACTCAGTGAAGTATTTGAGGTTTTAGGAGGAAAGTTATTTGGAGTGGGTTTTTGTGATCGCTATGCAGGAACCGGCGAAGTTTGCTCGCATTTTGATCATTGCACCATTCGCTCGTTCTGGTGTGCCATCCAATCAGTACTTGATCATGTTCTGGACCAGACAACTTTAAAACATCTCATGGATCCCACCGGATTGGGCTGGTGGAAAACCTGTCTTGCAGCAAACCCACTGCTATCACAAACCACAGATAAATAGAGAATACTGATAAGAAAATATTCAGAAATAAGTATCTGTTATACCATATTCACTTCTAAATGACCTTTTAAGCTGAGGAGTCATTACCCTTCGAGAGCCTCCAGGGAGACAAGCAGAAGTGTCCCCGCCTGTGGCGGGATGTTCCACTTGCTGATGAGCCTAGCCTGTCCTGAGCTTGCCTGCCGTGGCGTAGCCCAATGGGCGAAGACTGGTCGAAGGGAAGTATGACACGTTACGTGCCAC
>JAUVKO010000085.1 GCA_030596225.1 Fidelibacterota bacterium | reverse complement strand
TCTTATTAAATTTGAACGCTGTACCCTCCTCTCGCCCAAGCAACAATTCCACGGTGTAGATTCAGAACATTCTTAAAACCACGATCTAAAAGAATCTTGGAGGCAGTTGTGCTTGGATTCCCGGTGGCGCAATAGATAATAATTTGTTGATTCTTATACATTTATAGCTTTACTATACATTGCTTTAGCTTTTGTGGGGAGATTAAGTAAGAAATATTTCTTGCAATCAACTATACGGTTTTATATATTCTTTACGCTATTTGATTATTATAACGGAGATCGTACATATCATGCCATATCGAATACTTACAGATGTAAAACTTCCTGACTTTCAGGATCGTCCACAAAAAGAAGGTGATATCCTCCGCACTGCTGAAGATCTTTTTATGCAGTTTGGATATAAGCGTGTTACCGTAGAGGAGATTTGTCGCGAAGCCAAAGTGTCCAAAGTCACTTTCTATAAATATTTCCCTAATAAATTTGCTTTATTAGAAGACTATATGGCTACGCGCTTAAAACTTGGTATGGACGTATTTGATCGTATCAGAGCGGCTGATACAGGCATACAGGAAAAGATGCAAGCCATGGTAGCTATGAAAGAATCTGCTGTCAGTCACTTCACCCCGGTCTTTATGCACAGCCTCCTGAGTGCGGATAAAGCCATTATGTCGCTCATGAATCGCTGGAATGAGATGAGCATGGAAGCCATGCGGCAATTTTTTGCAGATGCCCAGGCTAAAGGGGAAATACATCCTGATTACAGCGTAGACTTTCTCCTCCACGTATGGATGGTTCTGGGTGCAGATGCCAGATCGGAAGCAATGATGGCAATGTATGGGGATGATATGGTGAAATTGTCCAGAGACTTCATGAATTTCCTTTTTTATGGGACATCTGGTCCACCCATGAAGGGTTAATTAAATGAAATCTTTTTCTATCGCACTCCTTTTTCTATTCCTGTGCATTTCAGCATTCCCGGCATCTCCATTTTTAGGGGAACTATCTTTCTCTACTACAGCACATGGAACCGATGGTTCTGACAGACAAATCGTCACCCGCTATTTGCCTGCAATCGAAATTCAACATGCTCTGTCTGAGTCCTGGGATTATGATCTTGAAGTTCGCTGGCAACTAAGTTGGGGAAGTTCTCTGGATACATTGGATTTTTCTGCATCTGCTACCAGGATCGAGCCTTATCGGGTAGCCGTAAACCTTCAAAGCAGTCATTCTGAATACATTATTGGCTTGCAGAAGATCAATTTTGGACCAGCCAGAATCTTACGACCACTTATGTGGTTTGATGCACTTGACCCTACCGATCCATTGAAATTGACCAGTGGAGTTACCGGTATATCTACAATTTACTACTATGAATCAGGTTGGTCATCTCAAGCTTGGCTCTTGCTTGCTGGAGATCCCAAGGGGTGGGAAGCTTTTTCCGGTAAATCCGGATCCATGGAGACCGGTGGTCGCGTAGATATCCCCAATGACTACGGGCAAATCGGTGTCAGCACTCATTTCAGGATTGCCGATATATCTGATCTGTACCCAGATAATCCTGACCTCTACGAAGGACGTATTGGCTTTGATGGATTCTGGGATGTGGGTATCGGTCTCTGGCTAGAGTCTGTTTATAAACATCAAGAGCTAAGCACAAACCCCTTTTTAGAACAAATTCAAGCTACCGTCGGAGCTGATTATACAATCTGGATTGGCAACGGACTCCATGTTATGGCTGAGCACATGGTAATCAGCATGTGGAATAATCCCATGATAGAAGACCAGACAAATAACCTCAGCACAGCAATGGTGAGCTATTCACCCACCATGTTTGACCGGGTTAGTCTTCTGATACTCAATAATTGGGAGAATGACACTCCCTTGGCCTATTTCAGTTGGGGACAAACTTACGATGATTTCCGTTTCACTCTGGCAGCATTTTACTCAGAAGTCACTGACACTCCCGACAATGATTCGTCTATGGGTTCCGATTTTGACGGAAAGGGAATGCAATTTACAGTGGTTTATAACCACTAATTATGGATGAAACAAATTTAACATATGAAAACACATTCATCATATATCACACTTCGTTTGTCCTTCGACAGGCTCCAGTCTACGTTCAAAGAACTACGCCTGGCAAGCAGGATAACACTTAGTGTGACTGGTTGGCAAAAATGTAAGGTGGGTTTGAATAAAATTAAAAAAATATGAATGGGAGATAAAAATGATTGAAACAAAATTGATCCACACCCATGATCTCGTCAAAACTTATCCGGTAGCTGATCGTGAGTTTGTTGCACTAAAAGATGTCAATATTGACATTGGAAAAGGTGAATTTGTCGGTCTGGTTGGTCCCAGTGGTTCTGGAAAGACTACCCTGTTGAATGTCGTTGGGTCACTTGATATCCCCACCAGCGGCTCTGTAACAGTTCTGGATCACAATATTGGATCGCTTTCCCACAAGCAGGCAGCATGGCTCAGGAATCAGCATATTGGATTTATTTTTCAGACCTACAACCTGCTCCCAGTTTATTCAGTTTTTGAGAATGTTGAATTTCCCCTACTTTTGCTGGGAAAAAGCAATGATGAAAGAAAGAAGATGGTCATGGATGCCTTGGATTGGCTTGGTTTGACGGATAAAGCAGAGATGCGTCCTGCTCAGCTGTCAGGTGGTGAATCTCAACGTGTAGCCATCGCCCGGGCCATGGTTAAAAAACCGGCCTTAATATTGGCAGATGAACCCACGGCCAACCTGGATGCTAAAAACTCTCATCATATTCTGCAAACCATGGAAAAGCTGAATGCTGATTTAGATACAACATTCCTGTTTGCCACCCATGATGAGAAGGTCATGCAGTATATGAAACGAATCATTTCTCTGGAAGATGGAGAAGTGGTTAAAGACGAAGTGAAATAAAGGAAAACCGAATCTTGGTCATCCTTAAACTGGCATATCGCAATTTGATTAGGGCAGGTATCAGAACCTGGCTTAATGTGTTTGTCCTTTCATTGGCATTCCTATCTATTGTTTATCTCAAAGGTATGTACAACGGAATGCAGGATCAAAGTATCCGTATTTCTGAAGATACAGATATGGGCAGCGGTCAATATTGGTGTGAGACCTATGATCCCTATGATCCATTGTCGCTCCCAAATGCTCACGACGAAATCCCTTTGGTTTTTGAGTTTCTGATCGATGCCGGAGCAATGACACCAGTCATGCTATACCAGGGTGTGATCTATCCGGATAACCGCCTGAAGAATGTCATGTTAAGAGGGGTAGATCCAAGCCAACAGGTAATGAATATTCCCAGCTCCAAATTAGATGTGGAGTCAAATGGCTATCTCCCAGTCATGCTTGGACATCGTATGGCTAATAGCATAAATGCTGTGGAAGGGGATATCTTTACCCTACAGTGGCGTGATGGCAATGGCGTTTATAATGCCAGAGATATACAGGTTGTTCATATCATGACCACAGAGAACTCAACAATTGATATTGGGAATGTCTATTTAGATCTCACACTGCTCCAGAATATCACACGCTTGGAAAACGAAGCCACTATGCTGGTTATGGATAAAGCTTATTCAAGTGAATTGCCTGAATCAACGTGGAAATACATGAGCCTCCTCGCACTGACAAAAGATCTTCGGGATATGATGGAAATGGAGCAGGCAGGGGGAGCCGTCATGTATGGTGTACTCATGGCACTGGCTCTACTGGCGGTTTTTGATACACAGGTTTTGTCTATCTGGCGTCGTCGCCTGGAAATGGGGTCACTCATGGCATTGGGGTTGACACGCATGTTGTTGATAAATCTTTTGACCCTGGAAGGTGGCATGCATGGATTTTTTGCCGTCGTACTGGCTACACTTTACGGGGCTCCACTTTTATATCTTAATGCGGTCAATGGTTTATCTATGCCCATGGATGTGGATAGTTTTGGGATGGTCTTGCCTCAAGTTCTTTATCCCACCTATTCTATGGGTCTTGTGTTCGGAACTATTATTATTGTTCTCATTGCCGTTACCATAACCAGTTTTATTCCTGTAAGGAAGCTGGCCAAACTGAAACCAACCGATGCGCTGCGGGGAAAAATGTCATGATGGAAATTAAGCAAAGAAAAATAATCTGGAACCGATCTATCGAGGTTCAACAGCTGGTTAAAAGAATTAAACCAATAAAAAGGAGGACACAATTATGGTCATCCTCAAATTAGCATATCGAAATTTAAAAGGGGCTGGAATACGCACATGGCTGAATGTCTTTGTACTTTCACTTGCATTCCTGTCCATCATTTATCTAAAGGGTATGTATAATGGAATGCAGGATCAAAGTATCCGTATTTCTGAAGATACAGACCTTGGGAGCGGTCAATATTGGTGTGAAGTATACGATCCTTATAATCCCTTATCCCTCCCAGATGCACACAGTATAATTCCAGAGGTTTTCGACCCACTTATCAATGCCGGTGTAATGACACCTGTCATGCTTTATCAGGGTGCTATATACCCGGATAATCGACTGAAGAATGTCATGCTACGGGGTGTCGATCCGAAACAATCAGTGATGAATATCCCCACCTCTGAATTGACAGTAGAGTCTAATGGATTCCTGCCCATTATGCTGGGTCATCGCATGGCAAAAAGCATTAATGCCACAGCAGGAGATGTTTTTACCTTACAATGGCGTGATGGGAATGGTGCCTATGACGCACGAGATGCCCAGGTTGTCCACGTCATGTCGACCCAAAACGCGACAATTGACATCGGAAGCGTTTATGCGAATCTGGCCTTACTTCAGGATATCACGCGTCTTGAGAATGAAGCCACCATGCTGGTTGTTGACAAACACTATTCAGGCGAATTACCAGAGTCCACATGGAAATACCAAAGTCTTTTTGCACTTACAAAAAGTATTAGAGAAATGGTAGAGATGAAAAGTGCCGGAGGCAGTATTATGTATGGCGTATTGATGGCGCTGGCACTTCTAGCAGTTTTTGACACACAGGTCCTTTCCATCTGGAGACGTCGCCAGGAAATGGGAACTCTTATGGCTCTGGGTATGACACGTGTGACTTTGATTAAACTGTTCACTCTGGAAGGCGGAATGCATGGTTTTTTTGCTGTCGTTCTAGCTACCCTTTATGGTGGTCCCCTGCTTTACCTCAATGCCATAAAAGGCTTATCCATACCCATGGATATGGATAATTTCGGCATAGTTTTGCCCCAAACACTGTTTCCAGCGTACTCTTTTGGTTTAATAGTCGGGACTATTATCATTGTTCTAATTACAGTCACGATAACTAGCTTTATCCCTGTTCGTAAACTGGCCAAACTGAAACCAACTGATGCATTAAGGGGGAAAATGTCATGATAAAATTTCTTTTAGCCGGAATTCTTCGAGATCGCTCACGCAGTCTCTTTCCCATTCTTACTGTGATCATTGGAACCGCCTTAACCGTTACCATGACAGGGTATATCGGTGGTGTAATGCCTGATATGATTCAATTGAGTTCTCATCTTGATGCAGGACATGTCAAGCTCATGTCCCAGAGTTTCTATGAAAATCGGTATCAGATGCCATTGGATCTAGCCATGGATAACGCTGATGAATTAATTGAAGGTTTAGAAGCACAATTTCCTGACATGATCTGGAAATCCCGGACCCGCTTTGGTGGTTTATTGGATATCCCTGACGAAAATGGAGAGACTCGCGCTCAAACAACCGTAAGTGCTCTGGCAGCTGATCTGATCAGTCCCAACAGCACGGAGTTGGATTATCTCAATCTTCGGGAATCTGTTGTGGAAGGTAATTTACCCCAGGATCCATTTGATATTCTCATTGCCAAGAGTATGGCAGAAGCATATCAGTTAAATGTTGATGATATGGTAACCCTCATGACGTCTACTGTAAATGGTTCCATGTCATTTCAAAACTTCAGGGTTTCAGGTATGGTGGTTTTTGGTATCGCTGCTCTGGACAAGGGTGGAGCCATCATCGCTGATATTGAAGGTGCTCGTATGGCCCTGGATTTGAATGGCGGAAGTACTGAGATCTTGGGATTTTTCATAGATGATGAATATGAGAGCGAAAGAGCTCTGGTCGTTTCAGATTGGGTCAACAACAATTTAAAAAATGTTGATGATCCCTATTCTCCCATAGCCTTGCGGTTTGAAGACTCCAACGAATTTGGTGCTATGATGCAGTTTATGGGCTCCTTTATGTTCATCATCTCAACGGTTTTTATTTTGATCATGTTTGTGGTACTCTGGAACTCAGGTCTGATGAATGGTTTACGTCGTTATGGTGAAATGGGTTTACGCCTGGCTGTGGGTGAGGGGAAAGGTCATATCTATCGATCCATGCTAGTAGAATCTTCCATTATCGGTGTCATCGGGACTATTATCGGAACGTCTATTGGCTTAGTAGGTGTATGGTTGCTTCAGGAATATGGTATTGATCTGGGTAATATGACCGCTAACACAGGTGATGGTATTTATTATCCAAATATCATCCGAGGAAAAATCATACCTGCCTGCTTCTATGTAGGATTTGTTCCCGGACTCATCGCACCATTTCTTGGCTCCCTGGTTTCAGGACGAGGTATTTACAAACGACAAACGGCGTCATTGTTCAAGGAACTGGAAACATGATTTGTCAAAATTCAACCAATTTCCGGAGGAGAGTAACGACGACCCATCTTCGCACAAGGCTACGATGGACAAGCTAAACAGGTTTCAATCATACCTGGAATATTTGAAACCTGTTTGACCGCTTCGCGCTTGAAAACAGGTTTAGAGCAAAAGGGAAATAATTAAATGAAATTAAGAACTAAGTTATTAATGATCACAGGGACGATACTGATCGCCTTTCCAACTGCAGATATAGCTGCCCAGAACTGGCCTGATGGCTTAGAGGTCATGGAGCGTATTGATTATAATATGGTATCTGAAAACCAGATCGTAGAATCTACCATGATTGTTCATGGACGCCGTAGTAGTCGGACCATTACCTCTCGAGGCTATATGATCAGCGATAAAAAATCATTCAGTGAATACCTCTCTCCTCCCCGGGAGAAAGGCACCAAAATGTTGAAGCTGGATGATAAGCTCTGGATCTATTCTCCAGGGACTAATCGGGTTATTCAGATCGCCGGGCACATGTTACGGCAGTCAGTAATGGGCTCTGACCTTTCCTATGAAGACTTTACAGAAGCCGAAGAGCTGGAAGAAGCCTATGACTGCACTGTGATCGCAGAGGAGACGGTGGGTGATCGGCCAACCTTGGTGGTTGAGCTTATTGCCAAGCGTGATGATATCGCCTATGCCAAGCGTAAAGTGTGGGTGGATTCCAAGCGCTGGATCGCTCTGAAAGAAGAACGTTATGCCCGCAGTGGCAAGTTGTTGAAGACAACAGAGATCACAGAAGTATTCAAAGTGCAGGGGCGTTGGTATCCCAAACATATGATCTTTAAAGATGTTCTCAAAAAAGGTAAGGGTACCGAATTTATTATCGATTCCATTAAGTTTGACCAGGATATCCCAGAGCATTTGTTTACCAAAGCGGCGTTGAGGAAATAGAGCAGAAGTCAGTAGTCAGAATACAGAAGTGAATACTGACAATCCCAAAGGGGCGGGTTTTTACTAAGTAGAGAACTGTGATGATGACAGAAGTACGGGCGTATCATGATACGCCCATACATACGCAAGCCATTAATCTCTATTTAGTGGAAACCCGCCCCAAATTTCAGCTTGGATACCTTTGGAATTTTTTCATTTTCGGGTGTGCATCGTAACAGCTAATCCAGGAGACTTTCATGCGCTTAATTTTCAAATATTTGTTGGCCGGATTAACAGTGATCAGCTTTTTTTCCTGCTCCCATACCAAAGTCGACATAAGTACTCCAGAATACTTGAATTCCGCGGGTGAGAATCAGGTTGAGATTCAGAAAGCGCTTGATCACTACAAAGCTGACCCGGATACGCTCAAATTGAGGGCGCTGGAATATTTGCTGGAAAATATGGATGGTCATTCCTACGTGATGACTGAGCTGTATGATAGTATGGACCAAGTGATTCCATTCTGTGTTACGGATTATTCCGACTATAAAACCATGGTGGCAGGTATGGATAGTCTGGAGGTCCAAAC
>JAUVKO010000082.1 GCA_030596225.1 Fidelibacterota bacterium | reverse complement strand
GATATCTCTATCGATGAGACTGGAAATTATGGAGATGTCATTGGGCAATACCGTACCCAGGAATGGGAACTTCCATTATTGTTTCGTATTGGACTCGCTTATCAACCAATTGCCAATCGATATCAATCGTTGACCCTGGCTGTTGATGCATTGCACCCGAACAACAATGCTGAATCAATTAATGTAGGTGGAGAGTACTCACTTAAAATTTCCAATGCAGGAAAATTATCGCTGCGAAGTGGATATAAGGCATTATTCCTGGACGATTCTCAATTTGGGTTCACAGCCGGAGGCGGCCTTGAGATATTTTTGATGGGGAATCGCTCATTGCAAATTGATTATGCGTTTAAGGAAGCCGGGCTAATGGGACGAACCCATGCCTACACCATTGGTCTGACCTTCTAGTTTCATGCACACTCCTTATCTTAAAGCCGCTCGAACCATTAGTATTTGGGCGGCTTTATACATTTTAGTCGCATGTGATACCCAACCAGAGTTTACCGGTCATATTCTGGCTAAAGTTGGAGACAGGGTTATCACCTCTGAAGATTTTATGCGCAGAGCTGAATACACCATACGGCCAGATTATTGTGCTGGCGACAACTACATTCATCGAAAAATTGTTTTGAATAGTCTTATCGCAGAAAAATTGCTGGCCTATCATGTTCAAGACTTACCTCTGAATGCGAATGAGAATTTTCAGGCGTATATTCAGGGCAGAAGAGAACAATCAATGCGGCAATGGCTTAAAAAGACTGAGGGACTTGATAAGGTCACCATCGATTCAATACAAGTGAAGGCTGCCTATCGTCTGTCCGGGCGAACTTATGAGATTCAGTATCTAAGCCTTCCTGACAGTCAGGCTGCTTCAGACTGGAATCGTACGATACAGGACGGGTATAACTATAGTGACATTGCTTCAGCACTGCTGGGGTCTGATACGATTCCTCATAGATCTATTTCCTGGTTTGATCGAGAAGTTGAATCCATCTGGGAAATTCTTTTTGAAAATGCACCCGAAAAGGGAAGTACTGTTGGTCCGGTTCCGACAGAAAGTGGTGAGTATGTCGTGTTTCATATTCAGGGCTGGGTTGATCGACCGGCGATCACTAACTCCGATATAGAACAGAGATGGTTTGATGTACAGGACAGAATGATTGAACGGAAAGCAGATAAGCGCTACCGCGAATATGTTGGAACGCTCATGTCAGGGAAAGAATTGCACCTGAGCCGCTCGGTCTTCTTTGCTTATGCCAAAAAGGTCTCAGCGATTTACCTAAAAACCTCAAAAGAAAAGGAAGCCCTGTTAAATAAGGCTATTTGGAATGCTGAATAGCATATGATAAGTGAAGAGCTTGAGGACCTTCCGTATGTCAATGGAGAAGAAATATTATTTGAAATTGATGGTCAGAAATGGAGTATTGATCAATTTGAATCCTTCCTGAAACGACACCCTCTGGTTTTTAGGAAATTGAAAATGAGCACACAAGAATTTTCTGAGCAATTTAAATATGCCATCGCTGATCTAGTGAGAGACCATTATCTCACAGAGAAGGCTTATGATCTGGGCTATGATCAAATACAGAATGTTGTCCAATACACACAAACCTGGAGCGATCATTATGTGAGTCGCCATGAGCGCAATCGCTATTTACAATCCAGGCTGGGCTCTGAGGATTCCTTGGAGAGAAAAGGACATATAGCTCTCATTGAAACCTATCTTAACCCCTATATCGATTCACTTCAAGCCACCTACTCGAACAAGATTTACATAAATACTGATATGGTTGAGGGTCTGGAATTAAGCAAGATTCCCATGATGGTGAGTAACCGGAATGTCCCCTTTCTACTTGCGGTTCCATCATTCCCCCAATTGACCACCGATGACCGATTAGACTATGGAAAGCAGATAGCGAACGAGGAGTAAATGCATGAGGTATCTTTTATTATTCTTATTCTCTTTGTTCTTTCTCGGAATCGAAGGGGTACATTGTCAGACTTATCGCGGGGCAGAATTGCGAACGCATGAAAGTTACCAATATGGTCGATTTGAAGCAAGAATCAAATCTGCCCAGGGAGAAGGACTCCTGGCCAGCTTCTTTACCTATAATGACTCAACCCCGGCAACACCATGGGCTGAGATCGATATAGAAATTCTGGGACGGTGGTCTGATAATATTGATATGAATGTCATTGATGAAAACGGATCACACCTCCGGCAACACCCAACAGATTTTAACCCTCATACTGAATTTCATGATTATGCCATTGAATGGACTCCGGATTACGTCGCGTGGTTTATTGATGGTAGAGAAGTATACCGCCAAACAGGTGCTCATATTGCTGGCCTGACTGAATCCGGAAAGCTCATGATGAATACCTGGACACCTGTTTATGAAGACTGGGTCGGGATCATTGACGATAGAGCTTTACCTAAATTTTCATATTACGACTGGGTTTCCTATGCTGAATATACGCCAGGAAGCGGGTCCACAGGGAGCGACCTGAATTTTTCACCGGTGTGGAAGGATGATTTTGATGCATATGATCCTGATCGCTGGGGAATGGGAACGCATACCTGGAATGGGAATAATGCCTTATTGGTACCAGAAAATATCGTCTATAAAGATGGATTTATGATCTTATGTCTGACACTGCCGGACAAACAGGGGTTTCTGGATGATCAACCTCCCCATATCCTGTGGGCACGCGCTTTTCGTGGAGATTCAGTGGTCGTCAGGTTCAGCGAAGTCGTAGATTCAATTACGGCCAGTTCAGCAACAACATATAACATCCCGGGATCAAGCATCGAATCCGCTAATCTTCATCCGGATCAATGCACAGTTAGCCTGCATGTTGATCAGATAGACCTCTCAGGTTCTGCCTCTGTTTTTGCGTTGGGACTTAAGGATCAGGCAGCGCCGGCCAACACGCAGATGGGAAGTTACGCTTCAATCAGTATGCCCAAGCCCATAAACCTACCCATTAATATCGATTGTGCAGGTGGTGGTGCTCAGGGCTTTTTACCCGATCAACGATGGTCATCAACTGTTGAATATGGGCACGAAGGAGGAAACTACCAAACTGCAGCAGATTATCCTGACCTGACTGGCACTGATTTAGATAGTGTCATGGCAACTTCCCTCAATCGATTTTCACGATATCACGTCCGTTTATCACCAGGAATATTTGATATAAAATTACATTTTGCAGAACATTTCTATGATAAAGCAGGTGACCGCGTATTCCAGCTCTATATGGAAGATTCTCTGATCATCAACGAGTTGGATGTTTATAAGGAAGTTGGGAATACAGGTGTTTATACCGTTTCAGTTTTAGGTTTGGAAATTAATGATGGCTCATTGGATATTCTGGCTTCAGCCCTAATTTATGGAAGAACCTATGTATATGCAGGACCTTTTCTCAATGCCATAGAAATAAATGGTGATTTCTGGGTAGGGGTAGAGAGTGTGGTGATACCGTGCAAGTATAGCCTGGATCGGTCCTTCCCAAATCCATTCAATGCACAGACCCAATTCAGCTTCAGCCTTCCAGAATCTGCCTGGGTAGATATCAGCCTGTTTGATCTAAGAGGTTCCGAGCTGAAAAACCTTATTTCAGGGGACTATGCTGCAGGTCGTTATCGGTTTACACTCCAGGGAGATAAGCTCTCCAGTGGTGTTTATGTCGTAAAGATGCAAACATCAAAATTTATAAAGAGTCGGAAAATATTACTCTTAAAATAGGAAATCTTAAATAGTATGTTAAAATTTATCAATCTACTTATTCAGCTTTATCCTACTTGGCCCAACCCATTCAATGCTAATATAAATATTCAATTATTGAATCCTGTATCTGGCGATTTAACGCTTAATATTTATGACACATCAGGAAAGAAACAAAGTTCCAATCAAAGAAACTTAGCTGGGCAAGGACCACACATGCTTAGGTGGAATGGTTGTAACGAAAATGGTGAAGCTCTTTCAAGTGGGGTCTATGTTCTTCATGTCAGGTCCCAGCTAGGTCAGGTCAGCTAGAAAATTACCTTATTAAAATGAGGTCGTGGTTATAAGAAATTTATCCGATGGGGAAGCAAGTCTATATTGTGTTGTTATTCATTCTTTTAGCATCCTCAGTGTATCCATTCGTCCATGCTGCTGGTCAAATGATTGTTGATGCAGACGGGAATTCGGTTTTAAAGCGTGGAATGGGCTTAGGTGGCTGGCTGGTACCGGAAGGGTATATGTTGCACACACCTGGTTTTGGTTCTCCCACAACAATTAGACGGCAGATTGTTGATGTAGTTGGAGAGACAATCGCAGATGAGTTTTACAGCAAGTACCATGAATATTATGTTACCCGTGAAGATATCTTGCAGCTCGCTTCCTGGGGATTTGATCATATCAGAATGCCCTTTCATTACAAGATGTTCTCACCCAGCCGTGGCGTCTGGGATGAGTGGGGATTTACCGTTACAGACTCACTGTTATCTTGGTGCAAGGAAGCCCAAATGCATTTAGTATTGGATATGCACTGTGCTCCAGGTGGCCAGAATCATGGAAATATAAGTGATAGTGATGGGACAGCCAGACTCTGGTTGGCTGATTCAAATAAAGTGCATACGATCGAAATATGGGAAGGTATCGCAAGCAGATATGCTCATGAGCCATGGATCGGTGGCTACGATCTATTGAATGAACCCGTGTTGCCACAAGGTATCACCAGTCAGGACCTGCGTTCTCTGTACTATGATATCCGTAAAGTGATTAGAACAGTGGATAACAATCACATAATATTTATTGAGGGTAATTGGTATGCTACAGACTTCTCAGATTTAACACCTCCCTTTGATGTGAACATGGCTTATAATTTTCATAAATACTGGAGTGCTAATAATCAGGGATCGATACAAGACTACCTGAACATACGTGGCACATTTAATGTCCCTTTATGGATGAGTGAATCTGGAGAGAATTCTAATACCTGGTTTTATGACGCAGTAAAACTATTTGAAGAGCATGATATCGGTTGGTGCTGGTGGACTCATAAAAAGGTGGAAACAGTAACCAGTCCATATTCTGCGTCAATGCCTCCAGGGTTTCAGGAATTAATTGAGTATTGGGATGGCAATGCCTCAAAACCCACAATAGAATTTGCCACTACCGTCTTGATGTCACTTACTGACAATCTTCAAACCAAGAATTGTGTCTATCGACCAGGAATCATTCCTGCATTGTTCGATCCAGAGTTCGGAACCACTCACAAACCGCTAAAGCAACTGACTATCCCTGGAAAAATATATGCAGCTGACTATGATCTAGGTGGTCAAGGGGTGGCTTATCTGGATGCTGACTGGGAAAAATACTATTGGGAAGGTGATTTGCCCTGGAACCGTGGCTATCAATATCGAAATGATGGGGTTGATATTGAGGAAGATGAGACTGGTATCCCTAATGTTGGCTGGACAGAGTCTGGTGAATGGATGAAATATACGTTCAGTGCAGATTATGCAGGAATGTATGATCTCAGCATTGAGTTAGCGAGTACGCAGTATACTGGTTCGATTAACTTTTGCCTGGATGAAGTACCTTTAGCGGCCATAGCTGAAACACCTGTAACCGGTAGTTGGCAGACTTGGGAGCAGATTATTCTTGAGGATCTGGTTATCGGTGCTGGAGAACATGTGCTGAAGTTGAAGATTGTTCAAGCGGGGTTTAATCTCAGGAGGATGGAATTTACTCTAGATTCAGCACAAACGACCCACCTCTTTCCAAATTGGTTTAAACTGGGTCAAAATTACCCTAATCCATTCAATGGTGGGACCACAATTCCCCTTGAGTTTCAATCCATTGACCAACTCACAATTGAAATTATTGATATAAAAGGACAAATACTGAAAACGTTCATAATTCCAAATGATTCAGCCGGTTATGACCTTTATTGGGATGGTCATACTGAGGAGGGGTTTCCTGTTGTAGCTGGGGTGTATTTATATAGAGGACTATCCGGTGATGAACAACAAGTCAGAAAGATGCTTTATCTACCCTGAATGATTATTATGAATATTCTCGAAAGGATGAACGATTGAATCCGAAAATATCAAGTTGGGAGATTAAACTATTCCTTGCAATTTCAATTATTGCGATCCTCCTATTCATGTTCTTGCCATTGTCCGAGAACTTGAATATCAAAGGTCGAGCACTTCCTGTAACGGAGTGGATGCTGATTGATCAGGGGGGCGGGGCAATTGAAAGTCTACTCATCAATCACAATAGTAATCAAAGGCAAATTTTAGTCTATTTTACTCCCGAAAGGGGAGCGCAGTGTTCCTACGAAGTTGACCCGACTGCCCTGGATGGAAAACATATACAGACAGGCGATACACTGAGTCATTTGCATGTATCATCTCTCGATCAACAAGTGATTGCTTTAAAAGGAAATATTCAAGAATTGCGGGCTTCTCTGGAATTCTTGAGGTCGGGTGATCGCGAGACCGAGATCGAGGGATCAAGGCAACGTTTAGAGTATTCCAAAACTCGGCATGCTGAACAAGTCAAAGTATTAAAACGTACGGAAGACCTTTTGAGTCGTGGAATAATCTCCCAGCAAGAGTATGATCTTGAAGCACGACGGGAACGCCTGGATGCCATTAGAGTTTCCATAGATGAAGCGGATCTTGGGTCGGCAATGAGCGGAGCGCAGTCTAGCAAATTGGAGATCATTCAGGCACAGATCGATGAAAATAGTTTGCAGCTCACTCTTTTAGAGGATCTGATCAATAATCTGATTTTTACATCCCCCATAGATGGAAATCTTTTTTATCCTACAAATCAGGATACGCTACTATCTGTAGCCAATACGGATACTCTGGTGATTTTTACACTCGTTAGTATCCAGCAATTATCTTCGTTAGATGTAATCCAGGAGGTCTCTATTCAATCGGGTGGTGAAAGCTACCCAATAAATCTTGATAACTTGAGTCAAGTGGATCAATATTTTCCATTGGGAGATGTGAATATTTCCATTTATCGAGCTATTATACCTAACCTGACCGGTTTGTTTCGAAGAGGGCAAACGCTTGATATTTCTTTAAAAATGGTATCAAGGACGGGTCTTGAAAAGATTTATGATTGGATGGAGAACAGATAGATCATGGGCGGTCGTCAGGAGTATAAATATGTGGTTCCTTTGGCGATGCTACCACTGTTGCGACAATCAATTTCACCCTATGTGATTCCTGACAATCATAATGCCTTAAGGAGGTCGAATAGTTATGAGGTTCGATCTATCTATTTTGATACTTTTGGATTGAATGATTATCAGGAAAAATTGGCTGGTTTACAGGAACGAAAAAAAATTCGGATCCGTGGTTACAATCAGCAATTGCCAGATAGTGAAGTTTTCCTGGAAATCAAACGGAAGTATAATATGTTTATTTCTAAGGATAGAGCACCTATCCAGTATATTGATGTGCCTTCCTTTCTCAGGAAAGGAAAATTAGATCAATTCTTTCCACAGCGTAGAGATTTTCCAAAGTCTAGAAAGAATGCCAGTAAATTTCTATTCCACTTGAATCGGAAATCATTAACACCTGTGAATTTGGTGACCTATACTCGTGAAGCCTATATTGGAAAATTCAATCATTCCGATCGGGTCACATTTGATATGAATATTCGCTCTAAAATGTTTCCCCGCATGGAAAATCTCTTTACAGATGATGGTTTGTTGACCTTTCTCAGGCAGGATCTGATTCTGGAGTTCAAATCTGAAAATGTTATCCCAAAGTGGTTTCACCGAATTATTATGCTCTATAGCCTTCGACGCCAGGCGTACTCTAAATATATCGAGGGTGTAAACGCACATTATTCTGACAATAATGAATGCACCGTAAATAATGTAATTGCCAATAGTCACTATTAGGAATTAGCCGATGTTATTTCAAGATCTACAGAATCTCATGGTGTTCTCAATCCGCATAGAGGATGTATTGTATAATCTATTCATCGCTTTTATCTGCGGCATAATAATCGCTCAATTGTATCGCTGGACCTATAATGGTGATAGCTATTCCAGGAGTATAGCAACGGCATTGGTTGTATTGTCAATGATCACTTCTGTGGTGATTTTAGTAATCGGAAATAATCTGGCGAGAGCTTTTGGTCTAGTGGGAGCCATGTCCATCATTCGTTTTCGCACCGCTGTCAAAGATCCAATGGATATTGTCTTTATCTTTTTCTCTTTGGCTGTTGGGTTAGCAGCAGGGGTGGGTTTGGCTCAGGTAGCCATCGCAGGAACCGTAAGTATTGGCATTATTATGTTGGGTTTAAGTAAAATGAGGTTTGGATTAACCCGTAGAGTAGAAAATTTGGTTCAGTTTACATTTACAGGTGAATATCAAAGTGAAACTCCACCATATTTATCAGTGTTT
>JAUVKO010000134.1 GCA_030596225.1 Fidelibacterota bacterium | reverse complement strand
CATTCTTGATGCTAAAGGCATCGATGTCATTATTGCCGGTGCCGGCAAAGCGGCTCATTTGCCGGGTGTAATTGCTGCTCAGACTGTTAAGCCGGTGATTGGTTTACCAATCAGGGCCAGTCTGGATGGAGTGGATGCTCTTTATTCCATCGTGCAAATGCCCGGCGGGATTCCCGTTGCAACCGTGGGGATCAATGCCAGTGATAACGCTGTATTGTTGGCTGCTCAAATACTAGCTCTGAAGTATCCTGAGATTGCCAGTAAACTTCAGGATCATCGGATCGAGATGCGAGATACGGTTCTGAAAAAGGATCAAGAGATTCAGGAAAAGTACAATAAATAGCATGATTTTGCTGGAAAATAAGATCCATATGTCTTCGCGAGTCCCGTCAGTATCGGCGGGACGTGGCGATCCATCTACGCCACCCTTCGAGAACACTTCGACCAGTCTACGTCCTACGCGGACTACGACCAGGCAGGCAAGCTCAGTAACCACCTCAAGGTCCGGCTTTGATGGATAAATCTCTGATGGAAGATTGCCTGCCCGCCGAAACCTTGGTGCAGGTGGGCTTCCCTCGCAAAGACCAGTGTAACAGAGTTCATTAAAAGATGTATGCATGAAATGTGCTAAGTGTAGAATACTGGAGAGGGACTAAAACATGTCTAATCATAATTCAATAGAGTATGATCAAGAAAATCCATACTATAACGGCTCTGTCCAGACACTGTATTCAGTTAAAGATGACCCAGGTTTATTGGTTAGTGAGACCAGTCTCGGCGGTTCTGTATTTGATGTGGGTACCATCTTTTCCATAAAAGGCAGTGATACTGCGAGAGCCGGCTTCCGTCATCTTGTTTATCAATCGCTTCAGGATGCAAATGAATGGAATAATTTAGAATCATATTTAATAAAAAATTGGGGCACAGAATATTTCCAAAATCGGGAAGTTATTCAGGAAACCCTTGAGGAATTAAAAACCACAGGACTTAAAACACATCACCGCGGCATGGTAAGTAGAGCTGATGGTCGCCTTTATGTCGATTCATTTCCGCCGGAGCTTAGTAATCTGACACTGATCAAGAAGTACACGATTCATAAGCCAGATTCTGTCAAATTCCTGAACTCGCAATATTACGACTATAAGAAGTATTATGGGAATGATAAGTTTGTCATTCCGCTGGAATATATCGTTCGCTTTGGTGTAACCAGTGGTTCTTCAATATTGCGTAAGTACAGTGCCTTGAGTGACTCCAGCAAAAAAGCCTACTTAAATGAATTAGGTCTTAATCAAAGTCTGGTTCCCTGGCAAACCTTTGAAGCTCCCATCATCGATTTAACTACAAAATATGAGCCTGAGGATCGGAACATTTCCAGACAGGAAGCGCTGATTGTGTCAGGAATAGGTGGTGAGTTGTGGTCTAAATCACTGGTGAAAGCAATTTTGGCCTCGTTTATAGTTCATAGAATATTCAACAAGATGGGTTTATTCCTGTGGGATTTAAAGTGGGAAATTGCCAAAGACGGGAATGACCTTGTTTTTGTCGATACACTTGACACAGACTCAGTTAGAGCAACTTTGATTTGCGAGGTTGATGGTGGCAAATATATCGTGAATTTTAACAAACAGGCCATGAGAGACTATTACATCATTGTGCACTCCGACTGGTATGCTGCAGTTAATCAGGCTAAGCAGCAAGCCAAAGAGACTGGAGAATCCTTCACTGAACTCCTTAAACAAGGACAGGCAAAGGGACTTTATCCTGCTACTCCTGATGTTGATCCTGAATTCATGTCAATTCAAGAAGAAAAATATCAAGTGATTAAAAAATTCATTGTTGAAAAGGGGAGTGGTGAGGGATATCAGAAAGAGGTGGCAGAAATAGCTAAACGTGAAGTAGAATACTTTCTAAAATCCGAAAACAGTAATTTGTACCAGAAGCTAAATGCAGTTAACTAGTGAAGAAAACAGGAAGCACCATTATTCACAGGTTAAAATATGTGTATTCAATCTGGAAACTAAATACGAAGGGTAATTAATAAAAATGTTGAAAGCAATCGTGACGGTCATGTTGAAAAAAGGGATTTTCGATCCTCAGGGTAGAGCGGTTCAGAACGGACTGGAATCAGTTGGTTTTGAAAATATTAAAGGAGTTCGTGTTGGTAAGCAACTTGAGATCGATTTGGCAATGGATGATTTAGAAAGTGCCAACGATTTGGTTCATAAAATGTGTGACAAGATGTTGGCCAATCCAGTAGTGGAATCCTATAGTTTTGTGATCAAGGAAGTCTGATGAATTGGGGTGTACTACTGTTTCCTGGCTCTAATTGCGCTGAGGATTGTTTTCACGTCATCGATAAAGTTCTAGGAAAACCGGTAACTTACCTATGGCATAAGGACACTGATTTGGGCGATGTAGATGCCATCATTATCCCCGGTGGTTTTTCTTATGGAGATCATCTGCGACCAGGCGCTATTGCTCATCTATCACCAGCTATGTCGGCTGTAAAGGAATTTGCAGAAAAAGGCGGATTGGTCATTGGTATTTGTAATGGATTTCAGATTCTCACCGAAGCCCGCATGCTACCCGGAAGTCTTTTACAGAACCGCGGTCTTAAATTCCTGTGTCAGGACCAGACATTAAAGGTGGACAATATTGAGACACCTTTCACCAGCGAATACAAAACAGATGATGTGCTTGTTTTTCCAATTGCCCATAATGAAGGCAATTATTACGCGAAGCCTGAAACTATTGCTGAAATGGAGCAGAACGGACAGGTGTTGTTTCGCTATTGCAATCCAGAGGGTGAAATAAGTGATGTCACCAATCCTAATGGCTCTATCAATAATATTGCCGGGATCATCAATCGCACCGGGAATGTGGTGGGTATGATGCCTCATCCCGAGCGTAGTTCCGATAATGTTCTGGGACTGAGCGATGGAAAAGGTGTTTTTATCTCCATGTTAAAATATCTCGAAGCTAATAAGCAGAATTAATCAGATGCTTTTATTCTCCACAAAATATCGATTTCAGTCTTCGCGAACGAATGGAATGAGTGCGGCGATCTCACATCCGAGATTGTCCGCCTTCCTTCAAGTACGAAGTACGGCGGATAAGCTTCGTCGCTCCACTTCTCGCAAAGGCGACAAAAAGAATTACAATAATCAATTTGCTGAAATGACTGGATGACTGATATGGCAGAAAAATTATGGATCAAAGCCGGGCTGACCGACTCTGAATATGAATTATTGACCAAACATATGGAGCGCGAACCCAACACTGTAGAATTAGCTTTGTATGCTCAAATGTGGTCCGAACATTGTGGATATACTCATACGCGACCTTTATTTAAGCACTTTCTTACCACAGGACCCCGGATTGTCCAGGGACCTGGTGAAAATGCAGGTATTGTGGACATCGATGACGACGAGGTGCTTACCTTTAAATTGGAAAGTCACAACCATCCATCAGCCATTGCACCCTTCCAGGGGGCTGCCACCGGTGTGGGTGGGATTGTTCGTGACATATTAGCCATGGGTGCTTATCCCATTGCATCTTTGAATTCTCTTCATTTTGGATACCCCGGTGATGCCGGTCATACCCGCTGGTTGATTTCAGAAGTGGTCCATGGGATTGGTGAGTATGGCAATTGTTTAGGTGTCCCTACTGTTGGCGGTGAATTACGATTTGCTGATGCCTATAAGGGTAATCCCTTGGTTAACGCCATGTGCGTTGGCTATATGAAGAAATCTGAAATTAAAAAAGCGATTGCTACGGGAGTTGGAAACAGCTTGATGATCGTAGGTAATCTAACTGGTCGTGATGGCATGGGCGGGGCGAGCTTTGCCTCAAAAGATCTTGATGAAGAAAACGAAGAAGATCGTGGCGCCATTCAAGTGGGCGATCCCTTTATGGAGAAATTGCTCATTGAGGCTTGTCTGGAAGTCTTTGAAGAGGACTATGTGGTTGGTGTTCAGGATATGGGTGCAGCCGGTATCCTCTCCTCATCCGTAGAAACTGCCAGTAAAGCCGGAAACGGTGTTGAAATTGATGTGGCTCTGGTTCCAAAACGAGAAGAAGCTATGCGTCCTGAAGAGGTCATGATCTCTGAATCTCAGGAGCGCATGTTGCTCATCGTAAGAAAAGGAATGGAAGATAAGGTTAATAAGATCTTTCATAAATGGGATCTTCACGCAGTTGTTATCGGTCATGTAACCGATGATGGAATATATCGTGTATTGGAAAACGGCAAAACGGTAGGTGAAGTTCCGGTATGGTCACTCATGGATGCTCCAACTTATGTGCTGGAAGGCAAGGAACCTGCTCATCTGGAGCAAACCCGTAGATTTATGAATGATGATGTTGCCGTACCGGAAGATCTCAATCAGGTGTTGTTGCAACTTTTGGGAGCACCGGATATTTGTTCTAAAGAATGGGTTTACCGCCAGTATGATCATCGGGTGCAGATGAACACCGTGGTCAAACCAGGGTCCGATGCTGCAATTTTGCGAATCAAAGACCGTGATAAGGCTGTTGGTGTTACAATGGATTCAAATGGACGGTATTGTTACTTGAATCCAAAACGTGGGGCTCAAAGTGTTGTATATGAGTCAGCCCGAAATCAGGTTGTTTCCGGAGCCGAGCCCATTGCTATTACTGATGGTTTAAACTTTGGTAATCCGGAAAATCCGGAAGTCTACTATCAATTGGAACAGTCCATCATTGGTCTCAGTGAAGCTTGTCGGGCATTGGATACACCTGTTATCGGTGGAAATGCCAGTCTCTATAATCAGACACCTGAATTTGGAGCCATTTATCCTACACCGATCATTGGTATGGTAGGTTTGGTGAAATCCCTAAGTCACGTTACGACAATGGATTTCAAGAATACCGGTGATTTCATATTGGTGATCGGGGAAACGAAGGAAGAATTAGGCGCCTCAGAGTATCTGGATCAAATTCATGGTCTTATCACTGGTGATGTTCCTGAACTGGATTTGGATCTGGAACAGAAAACACAACAATTCATTCTGGATATTATTCGGCAGGGATTGGTGCAAAGCGCCCACGATATTAGCGATGGTGGAATGGCTATCGCAATTGCAGAATCCTGTATCACGAGTGAGTTGGGGGCTGAAGTATCCTTTGATCTGAATTTGCGTCCGGATGCGCTGTTATTTGGTGAAAGTCAGACCCGATTTATGCTTTCTGCCAGTGGTGAATCAGCTGATAAGATCATCGAAATAGCTGCTAAGCAGGGTATTGAAGCAGCCAATATTGGTCGTGTTACTGCTCACAAGCGGCTGAGTATCAACAATCTGGAGAAAAATCTGATAAATATTACTATAGAGGATTGTGCTCAAGCATTTAATACCGGATTTGATAAAATGATGAAAACAGACGCATGATGAAAAACAGTGCGTATAGAATTGTAGAAAAGTTTCACAATGAATATGACGAACGACACGAACTGAAGAAGTAAACATAGAAACAATTCGTAAATTTTGTTTTCTTCGCCTGTCGGGCAAAGCTTCAGCGAAGACTGATTGTAAAAAAAAGAAAGAAAAAAAATGAGCTCAATCTATGTTTGATAAACTCAATGAGGAATGTGGTGTCTTTGGTGTTTTTAACACTAAAGCTGAAGAAACATCTCAACTGATCTATTATGGGCTTTTTGCGCTCCAGCACAGGGGGCAGGAAAGTGCCGGGATTGCTGTCAGCGATGGGGAACACGTAAACTATTACAAAGATGAAGGTCTGGTTCAGGAAGTTTTTGATCCCAAGCTACTTAATTTCTTAAATGGTATCCACGGTATAGGTCATGTCCGCTACTCCACCACAGGCGGAACCACTTATGAGAATGCTCAACCCGTTGTAATTGTCAGCTCTGTAGGTCAAATGGCTCTGGCACATAATGGTAACCTGGTGAATACCAAAGCACTCATGGCCGACTTGGAATCTCAAGGAGCGACGTTCCAATCCAGTACTGATTCAGAAACGATTCTGAAGCTCATTGCAAAAAATACTATCGAAACAGGTGATGTTGCCGAAGCGATCAAGCAGACAATGGCTGTCATCAAAGGTGGTTACTCTATTCTATTGCTAACCCCGAATAAGATGTATGCATTTCGCGATCCCATGGGTTTACGCCCTCTGATCATGGGCAAACTGGATAATTCCTACGTCTTTGCCTCGGAGAGTTGCGCCATTGATTCCATTCATGGGGATATCATTCGCGATGTACGTCCCGGTGAGATCATCTCAGTG
>JAUVKO010000268.1 GCA_030596225.1 Fidelibacterota bacterium | reverse complement strand
TACCAATTGTATTTCAAAGGTGCACTATAAGTCCAAAATATTTTTTCGTTTTAGAAGCTTCACAATTAGAAGCATAGCGGTAGCTATGGTGAAAATTTTAAGTGCACTAAAACGGGAAAAGATGCAGAAATTTAGTGCAAGTTTGAGGTGCAATTGGTATTATAGATATGATGGATAAAGAGCCACAGAGACTTGAATCTCATCTGATCCTATATTTTAAAAATCTGCTCCATCAACACCCGGATGATCTGGATGCATGGGGTATGAATATTCTCATATTTGGAGGTCAGATTCTCGCTTCAGGGAGTCGTAAAAGCCAGCTCGAGCTATTGGAACAAGTTTGGTTTTAAGATCGAAAAAGACCAGGGAGGTCTGGTCAAGTACCTCTAGACTGGATCGAAGTGCTTAGTTAAGCTGTTCTTCATCCCCTTCGATATAAGTCGACATGATCTTGGAGATAAGAGCTTGTTGTATGGCTGCCTGCAGTTCTGCATCACTGAAAGGTTTTGTGAAGATACCATGTGAACTGGCTTCCCTGGCAGAATCCAAAGTTGTTTTATCGGTATGAGCAGTAATAAAAATAATGGGAATACCATATGACTTGGCAATCTCACGGGTGGCTTCCAAACCAGTCATCTTCCCTTTGAGAGTAATGTCCATAAGAATGATATCAGGTTCGTGACGTTCTGCCAGTTCAATAGCCTCTCGGCCATTATTTACAATCCCAAGTACGCCATAGCCCATTGCTTCAAGCCTGAGCTTTATCTCGCTGGCAACAACGATTTCATCCTCTACGATCAGAATCCGAGTATCTTTTAACTGCATTGGGTTTCTTTAATAACTTTCAATCCGGACATTTGCAAATAATCAGAGTCCATTTGCTTTTCGTTGCTATCTCATTAATGTGAATTTTCACTAAATCGTCGTAAGTAAATACATTTTCCTGTATTTATCTATATTAATTCTGTCAGAAACATTAAAAAAAGCCCCGGTTTAAAACCAGAGCTTTTATCGGTCTGTATCCCCGCTATTATAAAATTGACTTGATAAATTCAGTGGTTAATGATTTTGGACGTTCCAGTGGTAAACCAATAGCCCGATCCCATACAGTGGAGGCCAGAACACCCATTGCACGAGATACACCGGAAAAGATCAATCGTTTCCGATTTATGATTTCATTTTAAGTTCATTGAATTAGTTTGAGCTATGACTTTCCAACTAGAACAACTCCCTGATGCCTTAAGAATTCGACTAAAGAGTCAGCTTGATGACCAGTACAACGATTTCGAAACAGCCATGGCTACAGTCCCACCGATTTCTATCCGTTTAAATCCCCGGAAACCAACAGAACAGTTTAAAGGTATCGATGTTGTACCCTGGTGTCCTCAGGGAAGATATCTTGAATCCCGCCCCAGATTTACAAATGACCCTCTTTTTCATGCCGGCACCTATTATGTACAGGAAGCTTCATCTATGTTCCTTGCTCATCTTGTGACGGAACTGGTGGACCTTGAGCAAGATCTTCGAATCTTGGATCTCAGTGCCGCTCCCGGTGGTAAAACAACTCTACTTCAATCTTTACTTACTGAAGATTCACTCCTGGTTGCCAATGAAATCATCTCCGGAAGAAACAAGACTCTGAGACAAAATATGCTGCGTTGGGGTGGTGACAATCATATCATAACTCAAAGTGATCCAAAATATTTTAAGAAACTACCTGGGTTCTTTGATGTGATCCTAGTCGATGCTCCCTGCTCAGGTGAAGGTCTCATACGTAAAGAACCCTCTGCCATCAATGAGTGGTCGGAGCAAAACGTACTTCTCTGTGCAGCCCGTCAAAAACGGATTCTAAGTGATATTCTTCCTGCACTAGCACCAGGAGGAATTTTGATCTACAGCACCTGCACTTTCTCAGAGCTTGAAAATGAGGAGAACATGAAATGGTTGCAAAGGGAGTCAGGTTTTTCACCGCTATCAGTTGAAATGCCTGAATCTTGGGGAATTCAAAATGCAGATACAACTTTCCCTACTTATCGATTCTACCCGCATCGATTAAAGGGGGAAGGTTTCTTTATTGCAGCATTTCGGAAAAATGATGGTACAGCTTTTAAACGTAAAAGAAATAGGTCTATCTCAGCAAAATACCGGATCGAACCAGCTAATGCAGAAGATAAGTACTGGTTGGCAGCAACAGACCGCTATGTTTTTCTTAGCAGAGATCAACATCGTATCGCTTTGCCAAAACCACTCTATGACGATTATCTTGATCTCGCTCAAGTATTACATATAACAAACTCCGGCTTAAACATGGGTAAAATTTACCATAAGCGACTAAAACCCTCACCAGAGCTTGCATTGAGTCAATATATTTCAGCTGAGCTACCCACAATTGAGTTTGATACGGATCAGGCCCTTGATTACCTGGCCCACCATAATTTAGGCAATTTAGCGGATTTAGAAAAAGGACGCTATCTGATAAGATATAAGGGGTATGGACTTGGCTGGCTACACGTTTTAGAAACGGGACAGATTCGTAATAATTACCCTTCGGCCTGGCGAATTTTACAGCGACATCCAAAATAATTAATACAGTAGTAACTGTTACTATTTACTTGTCACCTATTCATTTCAGTTTAAATTGCCATTCGTATGGAAGTAATTAAGCAGCGTTATAGCAAACAAAGAGAGACAATCCTTGGGGTAGTTAGAGCTACTGTAGTACATCCTAACGCCGATTGGATATACAAAGAAACTCGTAAGATCATCCCTAATATAAGTCTGGGAACAGTTTATCGTAATTTGAGTCAATTGGTTGAAAATGGCAATATCCTAAAACTCAAGGATGATACTCAGAT
>JAUVKO010000154.1 GCA_030596225.1 Fidelibacterota bacterium | reverse complement strand
GGTAATGACCTTTGGAACCATGTGGACCCTGCAAGCGGCTGTGACCATTGTGACGGCCGGACTAGCCAGCAAAATCTTTGGGATTGCCTGGAGTCCTGTGATTTGGAGTACAGTTATCCTGGCTGTCTGTGCCGGTATTTTGACCATCGGGAAGTATCCGCTACTGGATAAACTGATCAAGGTCATCATCATTGTTCTAACCCTTTCCACAATTTTTGCTGTGTTTGCAGCTTTGAATCATGGTTCAGCAACAAAAACTGATTTCATCCCGCCTGAGTTATGGACTGTGGCAGGCATTTCCTTCCTTGTGGCGCTCATGGGCTGGATGCCTTCAGCGATTGATATATCTGTCTGGCATTCACTATGGACCATTGAACGCAAAAAGGAAACCGGAAGTGCTCCCACCCTGGAAGCAGCATTGTTTGATTTTCGTCTGGGATATTTTGGAACAGCATTCTTAGCGATGGGATTTTTGACTCTGGGAGCCATGATTATGTATGGGAGTGGTGAATCCTTTTCACCTTCCGGTAGTATCTTCGCTGGACAGTTTATCAATCTTTACACGACAACACTTGGGGAATGGAGCTATCTCATCGTTGCGGTGGCAGCTTTTACCACTATGTTCAGTACGACTTTGACAGTTACAGATGCTTTTCCGCGGGTGTTGACACGCTCAACTGAACTGGTGTTCCCTAGGAAATATGAGGGCCAGGATAATAGCCATTTATATTGGATGTGGATGGCATTTGTCCTCATAGGAGGGTTAGTCATTATTGGCCTGTTCCTGAAAGGAATGACCATGTTGGTGGATTTGGCGACGACGATCTCGTTTCTGACAGCACCTATCCTGGCTTATATCAATTACCGTGCAGTCACCGGTGACTGGATGCCGGAAGGGACAACTCCAGGCCCCAAATTGATGATCCTGAACTGGGTGAGCATGGTCTTTCTGGCTGTCTTCGCCCTGTTTTTTATCGTCTGGCGCTTTATTTTGAACTAGGGGCTAATGCGAGTGTATTCTTGGATAGACGCGAGGTATCGCGTCTTTACTGTTTGTTGCATAATTTGGCACTGTGAGTTAGAATCCATTGCATGCTGTGGTTAAAAGACAAAGAAATGCGTAAAGTTCGTTGGATTTGTTGGGCTGTTGTAAAAAAAAAGAAAAAACTCTGCGTCTCGGCCTGCCTGGCGCCTGCCTATGCCGAAGTCGGTCTCCGCGCAGGCAGGTAGCTTGAAAAGCGTAGACTGGCGAGAGCATAAAAGAGTCCCTTGAACGCTGTGGTTAAAAGACGAAGAAGTTCGTAAAGTTCGTTGGATTCGTTGTTAGAAAAAGAAAAAACGTTGTTTCATGATGAATCATATAGGAATTATTATGCATAAAAAACTCTGCGTCTCCGCCTGCCCGCACGAAGTTATACACAGGCGGGCATTCTCTGCCTGCCTGGCGCCTGCCTATGCCGAAGTCGGTCTCCGCGCAGGCAGGTAGCTTGAAAAGCGTAGACTGGCGAGAGCATAAAAGAATCACTTGAATGCTGTGGTTAAAAGACGAAGAAGTTCGTAAAGTTCGTTGGATTCGTTGTGAAAAGAAAGGAATAAATCTCCGTGTTTTTTGTGGTTTCAACAATTAGTACAATCGGTGTAATCCGTGGTTAAGAATGAATATGGTGTAAAATGCAAAAAGTAATCGGTCTAGCCGGTCATATTGACCACGGAAAAACAGCTTTGGTTAAAGCGCTTACCGGAGTGGATACAGATCGTCTGGAAGAAGAGAAACGTCGCGGCGTGACCATTGATATTGGCATTGCCTTCTATAGTGATGATGTAACCTTTATTGATGTCCCCGGTCATGAAAAATTCATTAAAAATATGGTCACCGGTGTCAGCACTGTCGATGCAGCTTTATTAGTGATCGCAGCTGATGACGGGGTCATGCCTCAAACCCGCGAGCATCTGGATATTTTGCATTTGCTGGGTGTTAAGAGATTGCTGGTGGCGCTCAATAAATCCGATCTGGTAGAACCTGATTGGTTGGAATTGGTTGCTGACGAAGTCGATAGCTTTTTATCAGAGCGTGGATATCCTGGGACCATTATCGTTCCTGTTTCTGCAGTGACAGGTGCTGGTATCGAGGATCTGCGAACATCTCTGGATAGTTTTATTGGTGGGATTAAGGAACAGGATCGTCAAGGGGTTTTTCGCTTACCGATTGATCGCGTTTTCTCAGTAAAAGGCTTTGGAACTATTGTCACAGGGACGGTCTTATCCCATAAGTTGCGAAAAGGTCAGAGTGTTGAGCTTTTTCCCCAGGAAATAGTTTTCCCTGTGCGAGGACTTCAGTCTCATCATCAGGATGTTGACAAGATCAAGTTTGGCGATCGCGGGGCTATAAATCTTGGGGGAGCTAGCGTCGAAGAATTAGGGCGAGGTGCCTTTCTAGGGAGTCCCGGAATGTTTCAGACAGGATCATCCTGGGTCGGGATGATCAATGTACTGCCGCATTGGAAAAAAGCGGTCAAGGAAGCCGATCGTGTTCACATTCATGTGGGTACGGGGAAAAGAGAGGCTAGAATTCATCTTCTGGAGTCCAATCAATGCCTGCCGGGGAAGAGTATGCTAGCTCAGTTCTTTTTTAAGGAGCCTATATCAGCAGGGTTTAAAGAGAAGGTGGTCATCCGTTTTCTTTCTCCTGAAGATACTTTAGGGGGAGCCACACTTTACTGGGCAGTGGAATGGCGTCTGAAGAAGCAGGATAAACGATTACCCCAATTGAGTAATCTTATTTCTGATAACCATATAGCTTTGGTGAATAACGCCTTGGACTTTTTTCAAAAACCCATGACCCAGCGGGAATTAGCCAGGATATTCAGTTTAGCTGACTCTAAGATCAATGCATTGCTTCAGAAACAGGAGTTATTCAAGATATATCAGGATCACTATATCAAAGCAGATACTTGTGAATCAGTTATGGCTGAGATCAGATCAACTCTCGATACCTACCATAAAGATCAACCCCTTGGGAAAGGTCTACCACGGGAACAATTGACTGAAATACTTCCAGGTATCCGGGAGTTTGTTTTAGCATTAGCTCTATCTGAGGGAACCCTCAAGAATCAAGGTGATCTGTGGCAGTTGTCCGGTCATCAAGGAGTTTTGGATAAAGCAGATGAAACCGTCAAGCAGCAGATAGTGAAAGTTTTTGAGGAATCAGCTTTTTCGCCACCTCTTATGACTGTGTTGAAGAGTGAATTGGATGCTAAGGGTCAGTCTATTCTCCAGTGGATGATTCAACATGGGGATCTGATTCGTATCGATCAGGATTTTTATCTGCTGAGGAGTCAGTTAGAATACTTTTATGCAGAATTGCGGAAATGGTTCAGTAAGAATCCGGAATTGACCGTTTCTCAGGCCAGAGAGATCATTCCCAGCACTCGAAAGTATTTACTACCCATGCTTAATTATGCTGAACATAAAGGACTCCTCATGCGCGACGGGGATGTGAGACGTTGGGTTGGGGAAGAATTGAGCATTGAAGATTGAAAATTTAAAATTGATTACGGGGATGGCGTCTATCATAAATCATATCTCATAAGTCAGATATAAACTGATATTTAGGATATGAACAATAATATTAAACTAGTATTTTGTTAATTATAATTTATATTTCATAGGCAATATATCAGCGGAAACCTGACAATATGACTATGAATAGTAAGAATATATCATTTCAATCAAACAAGCTCTTGACTCATTTCATTGACTTGGATTGTAACTGTTTCACTACAGCAGAAGCAATTCAGGTTTTATCAGCATCCGCCTCGCCTTCGTCAATACGAGAATTGCTCAGTGCCATGACCAAAAGAGGACTGCTTATGCGTGTTAGAGGAGGCAGTTACTACATTATCCCTTATGCTTCGGACCCAGATCATTTTATGCCTGACTGGCATTTGCTGGTAAAATGTATGGTTAAAGGATTACCTCACTATATAGCCTATTATTCAGCACTCCAATTGCATAACTTGATCACTCAACCTGCATTGAAAGAACAAATTGTGGTTCCAACACAAAAAAAGCCTTCCACCATTAGAATAAATAATGTGTCTTTCCAATTCATCTACCATAACCATAAACACTTTTTTGGAAAGGAAAAGATATGGGCTGATAGTTTTAATAAAGTTATGTGCTCAGATTTGGAAAAAACATTTATCGATTGTCTTTTTAGACCTGATTATGCCGGGGGAATCATCGAAATTGCCAAAGCACTATATTTTGCCAGAAAGAGAATCAATTTCGAACAACTACTTGCCTATAGCCAAATATTTAATTCACAGGCTGTTATCAAACGTCTGGGTTTCTTACTCGAAATTCTGGAAATTGACCAGCCAATCATAAATGAGTTACAGAAACGAAAATCGAATTCTTATGCACTTCTTGACACTGAACTCCCCAAAGCAGGAAAAATGATCAGTAGATGGAGTATTCAGCAAAATATTGATTCTGAAACTATCAGATCGGCTTTGTTTACATGATCAAACCCGGAGAAATACAGAAAACGGCAACACAGGCAGGGGTGCGTGACCAACAGATTGAAAAGGATTACGTACTTGCCTGGATGTTAAGCGGAATCGCTCAGCACAAGTATTTATCCCATGTTTTAGCGTTTAAAGGCGGGACAGTTCTCAAACAAATTTACTTTGAAAATTATCGCTTTTCTGAGGATCTTGATTTTACGCTGATAAATGAAAGTATTGCTAACGATGAAATTATGAAATGGTTTCATGATATATTTCAATTTCTGATAGAAGAAATAAATTTACCACTGGAAATACTAGATGGCGGCAAATATAATGAGGATGGGTTACATTTTTACATCACTTATATGGGACCTCTTGGCGGAAGAGCAAAACACAAGAAGGTAAAGGTGGACATTTCCAAAAATGAAAAGCTTGAGTTTGAACCCATTCCAAGACATTTGCTTCATTCATATTCAGATCAGATTGGTTGCACAGTACTTTGCTATAGTTTAGATGAAGTTCTTATTGAAAAGATGAGGTCAGTAATCCAGCGTATGCAGGCTCGGGATTTATATGATATCTGGTATTTGTTAGAGATACACGGGATGGACATTATGAAATATGTAAATGAATTTTCACAAAAATGTTGTCAAAAAGATATAGATCCAGCTATTTTTCCTACCAGATTAAAACAAAGACTACCGGCATATCAAGGGCGGTGGGAACATTCCCTGAAGGATCAAATCAGGGATTTACCTGAGTTTCGTCAGGTTGAAAGAGCGGTACTCAGGCATATACGCAAATTTGAGAAGCACTTGTGATTAAATGAAATCCATAGTCTACAAACTTAGTCTAATATTAATTCTGATCGTGAACATTGCAGGACTATCTGCCCAAACAAACTATCTCGTATCCGGACAAGCTTTTGATCAGTA
>JAUVKO010000279.1 GCA_030596225.1 Fidelibacterota bacterium | reverse complement strand
TCAATAACTGCTTTTCATTTCCTCCCTTTTTCTAAAATCTGTTAATTAGCAGACAAAGAATAGTCATCCCATCCGAATTAATTAGTTTACATGAGTGAAAGGGAACAAGGTTATGAAACATATAAACATTCCAGGCTCCATTTTAATACTCAGCTTTCTCTTCAGCTGTGGGCAAACATCAGATAACATCCGCATTGAAGCAGATAAAGTCAGCGAGGGACAATTCCAAGCAACGGCACTCAGCCCTACGCATATGGTTTCAAATTATCCTATGAACTCACAGCAAAATCTCCGACAACCTATCATTTTCAAGCTGAGCCTTGATGGCTTGGATAATGAGGCTGGTTTTGGTCAGGATCATCAACTAATAGTACCGCAAGGGATTACTGAATTCTATGCCCCAACACTTAGGTTCGGGGTTCAGGCGCCACCTCTACAAGAAGATGCTCCACCTCTGGAACAGACTGCCAATGTATACTTTCGAGTTGACCTGCGGCCCGTTTTGGAAGCCTTTACCACGCAAGACTTTTATGTAACCCCAACAAATGATACGGTTTACGCTGACACTTTTCAGGGTCTGTATATTGCCGGAGGCACCAAACCTCTTCAATGGATCTGGGATAGTCCAAACGCTCCTGAGCACCTGCACTTTAATGATCTTGATCAGGATTCTATATACGAGCTCACTGTTCGTTTTGAGCCATCCGGTCAAGAACCGGGTGACCGATCGTGGAAGCTCAGTGAAGACATAAGTACCCTTCCACATTTTTCCAGTCCCCAAGCCCCATTATTGGAAGCGCTCACCAATCTAGCCATGGAAGAAGCTCTATTGAATATTCGAGAAGATGGATCTTTCTCAGCTGGCAAAGAATGGAAGGGTGTGTGGACCCGGGATATCTCCTACGCAGCACAACTATCTCTGGCATACCTTTTCCCGGAGAATGTCAAGACCAGTCTGCGTGCAAAATTAGATGCCTATGGCCGAATCATACAAGATACCGGCACTGGTGGTTCGTGGCCAATATCCAGTGATCGACATATTTGGACCCTGGCTGCCTGGGAGGTCTTTCTGGCCACCGGAGATATGGACTGGCTGGAAGAAATAAGGCAACCGGTAATCCAATCACTAAAAGCAGATCTTTTATGGAATCGTGATCCTGTTTCAGGAATGCTGCTGGGCGAAACCAGTTTCGAAGACTGGCGTGAACAGACTTATCCTGGGTGGATGACACCTGCTGATATCCACTCGTCTCATGCATTATCAACCAATATTATTTTCAAACGCGCTCTGGAAATTGGCTTGGCTATTTCCGGAACAGATTATCAGAGCATAAATTCCTGGCCTCAGCTGATCGAGAAACTTGATCAAAACATTCTTTATCACTTTTGGAGTGAGTCTCTTAATTCACCGGCAAGCTATGTGATCACAACCCCAGCCTGGATGCTTGCCTCACATCGTGATCTATTGGGAGAATCTTTGGGTATTCTATTCAGCAGTTCGTTTTCATCTGTTGCACCTCAACTTGTGACATCCTATCCCCGCACCCATTTTGGCAGTCCGGTAATTTCACATCAACTACCCCACTCTCCCGCCTATCACAATAAAGCCATCTGGCCCTTTGTTGAAGCGTATGCACTTTTAGCGGCAAAACAATCCGGGAATCAGGAGGCGTACAGACATGGCTTTCAGGGTTTGACCCGCGCAGCCGCGCTTTTTCTAACTCACCGTGAGAATTATCATTATAACACCGGTAGACCGGATCAGACAGAGATCAATTCTGATCGCCAATTATGGAGTGTAGCCGGTTGGTTAGGAGCAGTTTATAAAGGATTATTTGGTCTCTCTATAAGCTATGATTTTAGCCAATCTGGATTTGATCTACTCCTTTCACCAAACAACCCCTTTCAGTGGGAAGACTTCTCTCTCACCAATCTCTCTCTTCACAATACGGTCATCAACATCAGGCTGAATGGTCGTGGATCAAACATTACATCTATGAAGGTAAATGGTGTGGATCATGAGATCGGGGGACCTCTACATCTGAATGGTGATTCACTGGATATTGTGATAAACTTAACAAAAGCTCAAGCAGGGGATGTGTCAACCCTGATATTTGCAGATCATATTTTACCTGATATACCCGAGGTTTTTTGGAATGTGGATACGCTCAACTTGCAAGTTGAACCGGAGAAATGCATTCTTGAGCTGAATGCACGTACCATTGATACACTGACCCATTCGCCTATAGTTATTGCAGATACTCTGACAGGTTTCTTTTCACTACGGGCATTTGATTCGACACAAGCCCGCAGCCTACCCAGCCAGCCTTACTATCTGGGTCCCTCAGCAATCCTGACATTAAGTTCTCAAGAGCCATATTATATTGAACTTGGACAAAATAACACTTTTATCAAAATGGATTTCTTACTGCCTTCTGCAGGAAACTACCTGATGCGTTTTATCTACAGTAATGGTTCAGGTCCTGTCAATACCGGCAGTACCTGTGGTCTGGCTAAATTGAAGATCAATGACTGGTGGCTAGAACAGATGGTCAGCTTCCCGCATACAGAGTCCTGGAGTAATTGGGAAACCACATCCTGGACAAAGGCTCATTTTGAAGCGGGCCAAAATACATTATTCCTGGATCAGGAATCTTTGCCCGTTTTTAATATG
>JAUVKO010000267.1 GCA_030596225.1 Fidelibacterota bacterium | reverse complement strand
CAAACCTATCATAAGATCTTTATGATTGCCATGATCTTTTTACTGATCAGCTGCAACACTGATACAACTGCTACCCTCCCTACGATGAAAATGGATCCTGGCAGTGAACGAGAAATTGCCTATACAGATAAAGGTGACGCTTTTTGGGTTACCCGGACTGGTGGATATAACAGTTCCCCCTGGCATGGTCTGACTGCCTCTAAACGAGCTTATTTTGAAGATTTTTTTATATATGCTGATGGAGAACTACTACCTCGGGAATTAGCTGAGATCAGCGTTGATCCTTTAAAATTAATACGAGAATATGCAGATCTGGGGATTCGGGAAACCTGGACTCTTCTCGATAAGCAGCATACGCTTGTGATTCAGCTAGACGCTGACAAAACAACCCACTGGACCGTCCAACCAGCCATTCTAGGTGGTACTCATAAAGAAGATTTTGAGATCACCACGTCAGAACACGAGCTGAACGCTCATCTCAAACGACTGTCGGGCATGTCTTCGAGTTATCCCTACCTGAAAATCTGGTTTTCACAGCCTATGCAGTGGTTAGCGGCAGAATCACCTGATCTACCGCTATACACCGCATATTTGACCCAGCAGGCAGATTATGCAGCTTCTCGCCGATTAGTGATTACCGTTTCCCTGAACGAGGAGATGAAGGAACCGGATATTCAGCCAACCTGGATTGAGAGCGCTCGCAATGATCGTCTTGAGCGGATTAAAACTCGTCTTGAGCGCACTCATTTCAAGAGTAACATAACAGAATTGGATGCTGCGATTGCCTGGGCTCATGCATCCATTGATGCATTGATCATGCAGCAAATGGGAACCGGAATCTATGCCGGATTACCCTGGTTCGATGATTATTGGGGTCGGGATGTATTTATTTCTTTTGCCGGAGCTGCTCTGGTAAGTGGTCAATACGATGAAGCCAGACAGATCTTGCTGGCATTCTCTGAGCTTCAGAACACAGACCCATCCAACTCGGATTATGGTCGAGTTCCAAATCGTGCTCAACCGGAAGATATTATCTATAATACTACTGATGGAACACCCTGGTTCGTTAGGTCAATTTGGGATTATTACCGCTATACCGGAGATCTTGAGTTTCTGGAAGAAATGTGGCCGGCGATCCGGCATGCCAGCATTGGAGCCTTGCAAAATTGGACAGATGAATCAGGACTGCTACGACATGCTGATGCCGACACCTGGATGGATGCCAAAGGACCGGATGGACCGTGGAGCCCAAGAGGGGATCGGGCTATCGATATTCAATTCATATGGCGGGATCAGTTAGAGATTACCAGACGGTTAGCAGATAAGTTTGGTGATGCAGATCTGCAAAAGAAACTGGAAGAAACATTATTAAAACTTGAATATGGTCTGAAACAATTCAGATCAGCCGATGGAACTTATCTTGTTGATCATTTGAATGTTGATGATTCACAGGATCAGCAAATTCGCCCTAATATATTTCTGGTGCCACCACTTTTTTCTGAGACTTGTGACTGGAGCAGTTTCAAAACTTTAGCACCTCAACTTATCACCCGGAATGGTGTTCTTTCATTAAGCCAGAAAGACGAGAATTTTCATCCTTTTCATCATCTTCCGGGTCTTTATGTTCAAGATGCCGCTTATCATAATGGGATAATCTGGACTTGGAACTCTGCTGCTACCATCGCCCAGGCAATCCGTTTCCATCAATATCATTATGCTCAGGCGCTTTTCGATAATCTAACTGACCAGATTCTGAATCAGGGAGCTATTGGAACTATTGCTGAGCTCACAGATGCCTGGCCAAGAGATGGCCAATTGCAGCTTTCCGGAACTTTCACTCAGGCCTGGAGTGTCGCTGAATATTTGAGAAGCTTTTATCAAGATATTCTGGGTATCCAACCGGATTTATCAAAATCACGGGTTAGGATCTCACCTAGACTGCTGGAAGGGATGAAGCAGGTCCAGTTCACCGTACCCATGGGCTTAGAATCGTGGGAGATGGAATATGATGAAACAGAGACCCATTTTGATATACAGATTACCCGGTCACAGGGCCAAGCCATTGATCTATCACTGGAATTGCGACATGAATCAACGCTTTCGCATTTGGATCTGAATTGGGATCAGCAAAACCTCCACCTGCGCTATGAAAAACAGATGGGGCAATGGACGGTCCCGGGTAACATCAACGATTATCGAATGACATCAGAGGGGATTGACTTGAAGATTAACAGTCTACCATTTTGCACCTTGGATACGACTAGAGAGATCCCTGCGCTGCAAGGTCCCCAACATAGATTATTCAATGAAGCTGAAGTTGTAACTCATACTGGATCATACAAATCACTTTTGGAAATTGAGGATGAGCGAGGCGATGATCAGGGTGATTCAGGATATTATATATATCCCTCGAACCCTCAATTTGCCTCAGGTATTGCCGATATCCTTAACATGCAAATAAGTGAAGATGATAGTAATTATTGCTTCGAATTTGAATTCGCCAATCTGGTTGATCCGGGATGGCATCCGGAATATGGGTATCAATTGACCTATTGCACCATGGGAATCAGTCATAATCCTGAGACAGGCACGTCTGAGTTAGGAAAGAATTCACAGGCCATATTCAAAAATGGATTTATGGCTGATCAGATTCTCTATATTAGTGGTGGTATCCTTCTAGTCGATGATGATGGTCAGCCAATAGCTGAATATATGCCTGGAGCAGCCTCAGGGGCAATTGGTGATGCAAGAGCAGCAACCGTCAGGTTCAAGTTGCCCAAAGCAGTCTTTTCCGGCTATCTGGGTGATGCCCAATTCCAAATTGCCGTGGGTTGCCAGGATGATCATGGTGGTGCAGGCATAGGAGATTATCGTGAAGT
>JAUVKO010000269.1 GCA_030596225.1 Fidelibacterota bacterium | reverse complement strand
GCACACCGTTTTATATTCACTTTCTCTGGCTTTAGTGGCTTTGGGATTAGCGTTTTTCCTGATAAAGGTGAAATCACCATCAATAGCTTCATCTCAATAGTTCACAACGAACTGAACGAAGAGAACGAAAGAACAGATAAGCATAACAAGCATGAACCAAAGTTCGCAATCTTTGTTTGGCTTGTCTGTCGAAGCTTTAGAGAAAATAGAGGACTACCATCTTCTATCCTCGTAAAACTTAGTTCAGTAAAATTGCAGCTGTTTACTTGCGTTTTTATCAGTGTACATCTGTGTAATACCAATTTCAGTTCCAAACTGCCTGTAATTTCTTCATCTTTTATCGTTTTACTTCACTTAATATTTTATCCATAGCCATGGCTATGCAGAAAACATTAAGATCGTAAAAACACTAAAATATTTTGAAGTTAATAGACACTTTAGAACTGCAATAGGTATAAATCGGTGGCTAATAATTTTACTAGTAAGTGATGATTTGCTTAGAATTTCTTTTGACAATTTGGACAAAATGAGTGCCTCTTTGTCCTAATTTAATTTTTTCGATCGCGGTTTCACAGACCAGACATGATTGTGCTTTGCGACCGTAGACCTGTAGAGCAGCCTGGTAGGTTCCGCTCTGATTATCACCGTGACTGAAATTCAGAATAGTTGTTCCCTGGGCTTTGATACTGGCCGAAAGTATGTTTTGGATGGCCTTGTGGAGGAGCTTGCTGTTCTTTCCGGGAATCGCAGAGGCAATACTCTGGGGGTGAATACCGGCCTGAAACAGTGCCTCATCCACATAAATATTACCCAGTCCCGCCAAAAAGGACTGATCCAATAAAAGAGGCTTGATTATACGCTGTTTTGATTGCAGCATTTTAATAAAGCGTTGAGGAGTAAAATGGTCACTCAGGGGTTCAGGGCCGAGATGCTCAACCAGTTCAGCAGGGTCATCCGTATAGACCATGCGCCCGAATTTCCGCATATCCTGAAAGTAAAGTGCATTCCCGGAGCGAAAATGTAAGATCACAGTGATGTGCTTTTCCGGAAAGACGGGGGTGAGCTTGCCGGTCATACGTAAATGCACGACTAAAGCGCCGATATTCAATTCAATGATGATGAATTTAGCTCTGCGAGAAACGCGACGGATAGTTTTATCGATCAATGAATCATAGGCCGATTCTGGTTGGAGGGCTTTTTCCCATGGAATCTCAAGATCCACGATGGTCTCACCTACAATAGTGGATTGCAGTCCCCGGACCACGGTTTCGACTTCAGGAAGTTCAGGCATATTTTTCTAACATAATTAAATTTAGTCATCCTAAGTGAGCCTGCCCTGAGCAAAGTCGAAGGGAAGGGTCTTGATCCTTAACCGTGATTGATAAATACATCCTATCAGAGGATCAAGATTCTTCACTTCATTGCATTCGTTCAGAATGACACCCTTTTACTTTAATATCAAACTGATAGGACAATGATCGGACCCGGTGACATTGGGATGAATCCTTGAAGCATCAACCTGGTCAGTAATTTGTTCACTTACCAGAAAGTAGTCAATTCTCCATCCAACATTATTCACCCGGGCATTGGCACGGTAGCTCCACCAGGAGTAATACCCCTTAGCATCGGGATGTTCCTGTCGGAACGTGTCCACAAATCCCGTATCCAGATAGCGATCGATCCAGACCCGTTCTTCAGGCAGGAAACCCGAGGTCTTTTCGTTGGGCTTTGGTCGAGCTAAATCAATCTCTGTATGGGCAGTATTGAAATCACCTACAATAATTACCGGCTTTATCTTATCCTTCTCCCGAACGTGCTCCTGCAGAGCGCCATAGAAGCGCAATTTATAATCGAGACGATCCTGGTCCTTCTGACCATTAGGAAAATAGACATTATACAAAAAATAATTAGGGTGCTCAGTCAAAAGGATGCGACCCTCACGATTAAAAGAATCATCCAAAATAGCTGTTTCTACAGAGAGAGGTTCGGTTTTACACCAGGTGGCAACACTGCTATAGCCTTTGCGTTCGGCAGAATGATAGTATGCATGATATCCCAGGGGCTTGATCAATGATTCATCCAACTGGTCGGGTTGAGCCTTAGTTTCTTGAAAACACATGATATCCGGGGTATCCAGATTAAACCAATCCCAAAACCCTTTCTTAACAACAGCTCGTATTCCATTGACATTCCACGAAACAATACGCATGAAGTATTCCTTTCCTGCTGGGAAAATACACGGAATTCAGCTGGAGAGTATTTAAATTCCGGTTGTGAAGACAGGTCTTGGTCTGCGTCCCGGGGGATTCACCGCGGCTAGATTTATCTTGGCTCAGCAATACTATGCAAATAGATGCATAAAAGGGCTGACATCCAGTCAGCCTCCGAGTATGTTGTGATCAAAGCAAAGGAAATTGAAATGATCCAAAGAATTGCAGTCGTGATAATGGTTTCACTTTTGGTCTGGACTTGTGCTCCCAGCACGGAAATAATCATACCTCAACCACTTCCGATAACAAAATCAACATTAGATATGATTACCCGAGCTGACTGGGGCTGGGTACCGTTAACAGACAGTATCCCCACCCACGAAATTAAATATATTACCATTCATCACGGTGGTGAAGATTTTCCAGCGGATAAAGACCCCGTTAAATATCTTCGCGGTCTGCAGTCGTGGAGTCAGTCAGAAAAGAATTGGATCGATAACCCATACCATTACATGATCGATCTCAAGGGCAATATCTATGAAGCACGTCCCATCAAATATCCCGGTGATACCAATACAGCTTATGATGTTCGTGGTCATGCCCTGATCTGTGTCATGGGGAACTATGAGCATCAGAT
>JAUVKO010000068.1 GCA_030596225.1 Fidelibacterota bacterium | reverse complement strand
AGAGCAGCCCCGGCTTCATAATCCTGTCCCAGCATAGCTAAGGGAATCTGATATTCCATAAAGAGACCCCCATCCCCGGCTGTGGCACTGGCCAACAGGTCGGCAGGGCCTAAACGTTCTCTTCCTTTGGCATCAATCACGATGAGTTCAAGATCACCCTTAAATGGAGACGAATTTTGGAACATATCGGCAGTATTCATTCTATTCTGTTGACTTCCAGATGATCCCGGGCGTCGATCCATGGGTATCATACTCTGAAATTTGAAACCCAGGTCTTCATGTTTTTTGCCTTTTGCATCAACCCAAATTGTGAGTCCCCGCATGGCTAGCTGACGTTCAAAAGTACGATCAAGACTACTGATCGCCACATAGAGATAATTCTTATCATGACTCACACCAATGGCAAAATCTTCGCCTTTGGGTATTTCAAATCGCCCGGTCCACTCCCCACGGTCTCCATCGATCCGAAAATCTTCATTAGCAGCTTGGCTTAAATATTTGGTTCCACTACAGGCCTGGAGGCCTAGCAGTGCAACTATAATTAATAGGACATTTATGTGTTTTGACATTCCAACTCCTGAAATTCTGTTAATACCAACCTTTTTTAGATGCCTAAACGTCGAAAAGGTTAAGATTTGGGTTGAGAATAATTATGACTGCCAAATTTAAAATTACTTATGGTAATGCAAGAGATGTCTAATTTAATATTTTCTATGCAACAGATAATGATAATTGCTAAGAATCAGTCTGATTCCCTGATGAATGATGACGTTGTATTTCCCCACTGAGCATGTATTCTACATCTTCGGCGATATTGGTGCAATGATCGGCGATCCGTTCAAGATATCGTGATATGGCCAATACTTCCATCCACAGGCTCACCTTGTCAGGATTTTCCCTGATAAATTCGCCAATTACGCTATACATGGATTCATGCAAAGTGTCTACAATATCATCTTCAGCCAGTACATTTGCTGCCTTATCACCATCCAGATCTATAAGGGCATCAAGACTATTTTTAAGCATTTTTTGAGTGATCTCTGCCATCTCCGGAATCTGACGAGGAATATGAATGATATCCTGTACAGCAAGTGAGGCAGCTCGAGAGGCAATATTTGCAGTAAGATCACCAATGCGTTCCAAATCATTGTTAAGTTTTAAGAAAGCAATTAAATATCTCAGATCTACAGCTACCGGCTGATAGAGAGCAAATATTTTTAGACAATCCTCTTCAACTTCAACTTCCATCTCATCAATGTCATCATCCCGGGCAACAATCTTGTTGGCTAAATTATTATCCCGATTCAATAATGCTTTGATACTATCTCTCAGGTTATCCTCAACAAGTGTTGCTTCCTTAATAATTTTCTTTTTAAGATTCTCTATTTCTCGATGTAAGTGCTGTACCATTTTACCTGTCTCCATTAGCCAAATCTCCCGGTAATGTAATCTTCAGTTTTTTGTTTCTCAGGATTTGTGAATATTTGATGAGTTTTACCAAACTCTATTAATGCCCCTTCATAAAAGAAGGCTGTGTGGTCAGACACGCGGGAAGCCTGTTGCATATTGTGCGTAACAATGATAATTGTGTATTTCTTACGCAATTCCCCAATCAGTTCTTCTATTCGAGCTGTGGATTTTGGGTCTAAGGCAGATGCCGGTTCATCCATAAGGATAACTTTGGGTTCTACTGCTAAAGCTCGAGCGATACAAAGTCTTTGTTGTTGACCTCCGGAAAGCCCCATGGCATTGTCATGTAAACGATCCTCAACTTCATCCCATAGCGCAGCCCCTTTCAGACTGTGCTCTACAATGTCTTCCAGATAACTTTTATTTTTTTGCCCATGTATCTCAGGACCATAAGTGATATTATCATAGATAGACTTGGGAAAAGGGTTAGACTTCTGGAAGACCATACCAACATCCCGACGCAGTTTCACAACATCAGTTTTTGAATCATAAATATCTAAGCCATCCATAGTGATCTTGCCTGTATGCCGGGTTCCTAGAATAATATCATTCATCCGGTTAAACATACGAAGGAAGGTTGATTTTCCACATCCTGAAGGCCCAATAAGAGCTGTTACCTGTCGATCGGGAATTGACATATTGATATCAAATAGTGCCTGCTTATCATTGTAGAAAAAATTTACATTCTCAATAAGCAATTTAATCTTTGGAACTTTTACCATTGAATTTTCTTTCTGTAGTGATTTCTTAAAATGATAGCCGTTAGGTTAAAAAACACGACTATCACAATGAGAACCAGGGCTGTCCCATATTGCATAGGTAATACTTTTTCGGTGTCCGGATGCTGGGTAGCAAGGACATAAAGGTGGTATGGTAGAGCCATAACCTGATCAAAAATTGATTTAGGCAAACGGGGCAGAAAAAAAGCTGCTACTGTTAATAGAATTGGTGCAGTTTCACCGGCAGCCCGACCAATACCGAGGATCGAGCCTGTAAACATTCCAGGTAATGCATAGGGCAAAACATTTGTGTAAACCGTTTGCCATTTAGTAGCTCCAAGAGCCAGGCTGGCTTCACGGAGACCCATCGGGACAGCTTGAAGCGCTTCCTCGCTAGACACAATGATAGTTGGCAGAATCATAAAGGCTAAAGTTAAACTCCCTGCCAGAATAGATGCTCCAAACCCAAAAAATAACACAAAAAGCCCTAACCCGAATAATCCAAAAACAATGGAGGGAACGCCAGCTAATGTGATAATTGCCAGACGTATCGTACGGTTCAGACGACCCTGACTGGCATATTCTGATAAATATATTGCTGAGGCCATTCCGAGAGGAAGAGCAAAGATAATTGCACCGGATACAAGATAAATAGTTCCCACGATGGCTGGATATATACCACCTTCAGCTCCACTGCGTCTCGGAAGCTCAGTTAAAAAGCTCCAACTAATGGTGGGAATTCCTTTAATAAAGATGTCAAAGAGTAGATAACCGACTACAATAACAACAAAGTAAGTAACCCCTCGAACCAGATTGAAGATGAGTTTCTCTTTCGCCATGGCTGTCATCGCATCTGGTACTTTTTTAAAACTTGCTGGGCGATCAGGTTTATAAAGAATGTCATAATCAACAAAAAGATTCCGACCCAGAAAAGCGCCTGATAGTGGTGACTTCCGAAGGCAACCTCACCCATCTCAGCTGCGATAGTGGCCGTCATCGTTCTGACCGAATCGAATGGATTGAATGTTATTTTAGCAGCATTTCCTGTAACCATAAGGACAGCCATCGTTTCACCAATAACACGTCCCATCCCCAGCATTATTGCTGCAATAATTCCCGGTAGGGCAGCTGGAACAATTATTCTAAAAATAGTCTGCAGCCGGTTAGCTCCTAAAGCTAGAGAAGCCTCCCTATAGGCTCCGGGAACACTTTGAATCGCATCTTCGCTAACTGTAATGACAGTGGGAACGGCCATGAGCGCAAGCAGGATAGCACCCGTAATCGCCGTAAGCCCGGTGGACAGTCCGAAGATATCCTTAATGATGGGGCTCAGAACGACGAGTCCAAAAAATCCGATCACTACTGAAGGAATTCCCGCCAATATCTCAATGAATGGTTTTAAAAAACTGCGTTCCCTGCCAGTGGCGATCTCTGCAATGTAAATGGCGCCTAACACTCCAAATGGGATCATCAGTATTGTTGCAAGTAGGGTTACAAGAACAGACCCTGTAATAAGTGGTATAAGACCAAATATCTCTTTATTAAATGAGACTGGTATCCATCTCAGATTAAACAATCCGGAGAAACCCGGATCATTGATAAATGGCAGTGCTTCTTTCCCAAGGAAAAAAAAGATAAGTAATACAATAAAGATACTGGTAGAGGCAGATCCTACCAGTATCGTGTATATTACTTTATCTCGCCATGTATTCATAATCGTAGACTAATTTATTGGAACGTATCCTGCTTCTAAGACAATCGCTTGACCCTCGTCAGAGAGTACAAAATTCACAAAATCCTTGGTGGCACCATCTGGAATACCATTTGTGTAAAAATACAGTGGTCTGGCAATCCCGTAGCTGGCATCCTGAACAGAAGCAACTGAAGGTGAGATTGCTGGTGATTCTACATCATTTTTCACTCCTAACATTTTTACTTTATCACCAGCTTGAACTCCGTATCCAAGGCCAACATAGCCAATCGCCCAAGTATCTTGTGAGATGCTTTGAATGATGGCTGAAGTTGAAGGCATTAACATTGCTTCCTGAGAATAGTCTTTTTTACTCATGACCCGTTTCTGGAAAAAGACATAGGTCCCTGAACTGGACTCTCTCGATAGTATCACAATGGGTTCATCCGGACCACCAACGTCCTGCCAGCTTGTATATGCGCCGATATATATCTTGCCTATTTGTTCGATGCTTAATTCATTGATAAGGTTTTCTGGATTTACAACTACTGCAATGCCGTCACGGGAAGTAGCGATCTCGTTTGGAGTAATACCCTTTTCAGTCGCCAGACTTTCTTCTTTTGCTTTAATTTTTCTAGAAGCAATACAGATATCAGTAGTTCCATTGAGTAAAGCTGCTATACCAGTTCCCGATCCACCACCGGTAACTGAGATATCAACATCCTTATGTTTATCCATATAGACCTCAGCCCAGTTACTGGCAAGGTGTACCATAGTATCTGAACCTTTGATGGTAATGTACTTAACTGATGACTTTTGATCTTTGCCAGTCCTGCTGCAGGCCACTAATAATAGACTCGCTATCATTAATGACAACCCGATTACAAATAGTTTCTTTAACATTTTTTCTTCCTTCCTTGTTAGTAGATTTAAATTTTGAAGCGAAAGCTCAGACGATATGTAATCTCTGAATCGCTTCCTTCAGGGCTGACCACTACAATATTTGGAGCAATATTTAATACTTTCTCAACTGTATAATTTGTACCCAGGATCATATAGTATTCTCCACTCCCATCTACATCTGAGCCGAATACATCTACACGAGCATAAGCAGAAGTATTTTTACGAAGATGAAAGTTCCCGTAAACAGACAAAAGTGTGGTGCTCAAAATTGAAGATGTGTTATTCATGAGAACATTGTATTCTGCACCTGCTCTCAATGGCCCCATAACAAGCCCTCCAAATCCTCCAATAATACTGGTATTGCCGGTAGCTATGCTAGTATCAGCATTTGCTACATTTATAACTTTATAATCTTTAGGCTCATAGCTAAAGACCACACCTGTATTAAAGCCCTCTTTGAGCTTACTTTTACCATACATAAGTCGAGTAGAGATCTTTTTATATTGATCGGTTTCAGCTTTTTTATAGCCACCACCATTCGTAATGAGAGTACTGATTGCCACAACACCAAAGCTCTTCTCCCACCCAAAACCGATATCGGCAGAACTGGCAAATTTCTTTTTGTCCATGACTGATTTCTCAAGAAATCTATACCCCCAGATGTTCTCCTGCACCTTAAACATATTCATGCCCTGTAATCCAAATATGAATTTACCAAAATCTGTTTTCCAGTCGATCTTAGCATTTTTCAGATAAACACTAAAGTCTGTGACTTCACCTGAACGAATATCAGTTCTGAATTTGTATGAAATTTTATCACTGACTTTGTTTTGTAGGGTGAAATATGCTCTGTCTATATGGAAATTATTATTTTCTGCATCCTCGAACGAGAAATGAAAATATGTATCCCCACTTATCTTTAATTCTCCACTTATCAAAGTTGACATACCTATAACCATTGCAAATGCAAACGTCTTTACTCTCAATGCACTGCCTCCTTTAGCACGATTTTCCTTCATTCACACACGCCTGCATTCTGCATTTCATTTGTTAGCGTTTTGTTAGATTTATATGAGATTTTCAATTGCTTCAGTGAAATATCATCCCATATCAGATTACCATAGCTACCTACTCTAACACGCATCTAACAGTAATCAATTGATCTACTCATGGATTCATAATTTTTTCCTCATACAGCCTGTATATCCTCCTGCATCGCTAAGGACGACTGGCAAAACTGTGTGTGAAAAAGGAAATAGAAATGCTTAACAGAATATTTACCAATCTACTCCTCATACTTTTACCGCTTCTGGTGATTGCACAAGGCGGGGGCAATCTTCAAGGAACAATTATTGATAAGAGTACGGGAGATGCTCTGATTGGAGCAAATGTGATAGTTCTCGAACTGGGCGTTGGATCTGCTACTAATCTTAATGGCTATTTCGAATTAAGAAATCTCAAATCAGGCCTCTACACGTTACGAATCTCCTATATCGGGTTTGAGGTTAAGGATATTGAAAACATCCAGATCAATAATGGTATCACAAAAACCCGGAATATTGTTATGAGCACAGAAGCAATCAGTGGAGAATCAGTACTGGTTCAAGCTGAGACCCGCAAAGGGTCTGCGCTCTCAGTTTTACAGGAAAGACGAGAATCCTCCAATATGGAAAATTCAGTTAGTGCTGATGAAATGTCCAAGAGTGGAGATTCAAATGCTGCTGATGCTTTAAAACGTCTCCCTGGAGTAAGTGTTAGAGAAGGTAAATTCCCAATCGTGCGGGGACTTGGAGAGCGTTATACCTCCACTCAAATGAATAGTGCTCCCATCCCTTCCCCTGAACCTGATAAGAAGTCCATCCCGTTGGATTTATTTCCCAGTGCCTTATTGGAAAGTATCGTTGCCTTGAAAACATTTACTCCCGACCTGCCAGGAGTCTTTGCCGGTGGGAGCATAAATATCAAGACTAAGGCTTACCCAGACGAACGATTGATGAATTTCAAACTCTCAGCGAGCGATCATAGCAGTCTCTACAGAGGTGCATCCTTTTTAGGAACGTATTCCGGTAAAACTGATTTCTTCGGATACGATGATGGATCGCGTACCCTGGCTGCTGATATCCCAAATGATCAAATTATCTCAACCGCCAGCAACTACCGTCCAGAAGGGCTTAACACCATTCAATGGTACGGTCAGATCGGCCAACTCAGTCGGGCAGCAAAGCCAACTTTTATCAACCGACAATTCGATCCAGATATACCGTTCAGTATTGGTTTTGATCTAGGTGACAGGTATGAAATTAATAATAATCTGGAATATGGTTTTTTTACCAACCTGGTATTTAAAAACGATTACAAATCATTAGAAACCGAGACCGCACAGTTTGCCCTAAATCAGGACGCAGTTGCTTTGACGGCTTCCGAAAGTGGTTTCCTCATCCCTTACACCGAGAGAACTAACAGCATCTCAGAATACAAAACCAATCTAGGTGTAAATATTAGTGCCGGTCTTAAGTTTAACAATGCCCATAAAATTAAGCTTCAACGCATATACACACATACCTCTAGCGACAAGAATACTATCTCAAAAGGCTATACTCCTAACATCGAATCCGGTGTTTTTATCAGCAATCACTATATTGAAAAGACTATTACCAACACCTGTATTAGCGGATCGAACTATTTTGTTCTAGGTCCCCAGCATAGCTTCGAATGGAACTTTAACAAGGGTCAATCGACCCGATATGAGCCGGATCATGCCACCCACAACTATACTGAAAAGATCGTAAATGCTGCAACTGATTCAGCTTATTCTTACTATGTAATCGACCGACAGGCTCAAAAAATTGCTTACCGTGATTATACCGATGGTATCGATAACAATACTTCTTTTGATTTCAATTATGAAATAAAAATCCCCCTGGATCACAAGACTGCAATCAAGCTCAAAACTGGAACCAGATTGCAGGATAAATCAAGAACCTTTGAGAAGCGATCCTTTGCCATTGCCAATTCTTCCAGCTCTGCTTGGGAGGATTCTGTCCTAAATATCTATCCGGATATGCAGTTTGGGGACTCTTTCAATGCTGATAACTTTTTCCAGTTGGATACTGCAACAGGTGAATGGACTCACGGTCTCCTCATGCTGGATGAAACTGCCAAAAATGCTTTTAACGGTTATTCCGCTGATGAAGCTACTCAAGCAATATATGCTATGGCATCTTTACCCCTTTTCAGAAGAGATGATTGGTCTTTCCAGTTTGAGGGAGGGGCTCGCTACGAGACCTACCAGATGGATTTAGACAGTTACAATCCAGTGACTGGGAGTCCGGCTTTAACCATAAATGGCGATACTGCCTCCGCCCATCTTGATCAAAATGTTCTGCTACCCTCCTTGAACTTTATCTACAAACTTAAGGATGAGTTTATCCTGCGAACTGCGTATTCTCAAACTGTTGGCCGTCCAGAATTTCGCGAACTGGCTCCAATGGCATATCAGGAATTTTACCAGAGTGAAGTTGCTATTGGTTTCCCCTTCTTAAAAAACACTCAAGTCAGCAACTATGACCTTCGTGGAGAATGGTATCCTTCCGCTTCAGAGCTAATTTCAGCCGGTTTCTTTTATAAATCATTTGAGAACCCCATTGAAGTGTCCATGATCTCAACACCCGATTTAAATTATAAGACATTCCAAAATGCCAAAACGGCTGAAACATACGGACTAGAGTTCGAACTCAGAAAAAAGCTACCCATTCCTCTTACTATGGGATTTGGCAATATTTCTTTCAATACAACACTTTCCACATCTGAAGTCTCCATGAATGACACCGTAATGCTTTTCAACGGAACCAGTTACGCCAATTCGGCTTCGACCAAACAGCGTCCGCTGCAAGGACAGTCCCGTGCTATGTATAATGCCGGATTCGACTATCGCTTCCCCACTGGATATAGCCTTGCCATAGCCTACAATTCATTCACAAAGCGAATCAGCTCGGTAGGAGTTGGTGAAGTAGGCGATATCTACGAATTCCCCTTCCACTCACTCAATCTGACCGGTGGAAAATCAGTGGGCTCATTCAAATTCAGTTTGAAAATCAAAAACATTCTTAATTCTCAAGTTCGATTCGGACATGTTGAGGAATCAAGCAATGATCTCAAACTGCGCAAAGTTTACTCCCCAGGACTGTCCTTCAGTCTGGGAATGAAATACCAATATCAACAAAAAAGGAGTTAAAACATGAAACAAACGCTATTAGCAGTTTCATTTCTACTAATCCTGACCAGTGGCATATTTGCCATTGACCATACAGGAGCTATTACATCAAACGAAACCTGGCTCGCTG
>JAUVKO010000158.1 GCA_030596225.1 Fidelibacterota bacterium | reverse complement strand
AATAGATACCCCTATTCACAAAACCCTGAAGTGAGTATCCCTCTACCCCGGGTTGAAACCCGGGGCTATTGAGACTAAATACTATAAAAGACTTATCCGTGTAAATCTGTGAGGATCTGTGGCGGAAAAAGCCCTTTTAACCTTCTTGCAGGAACTCTTTTTCATATTCGGTTTCCAGATCATGCTTATGGCGTAGTTCTTCATCAGCCATCATCTGGAAAAAAGTGTTCAACTTTTTATCTGCTGAAAAGTGATCAGCCAGATCCTGATACATTTTAGCAGCCTTACTTTCACTTTTGGCAGCTATAATAAGTATTTCCTGAGTTGTAAGATTGTCATTTAAGATCGGTTCCATGAGATAGTCTGTCACCTTAAGATCAGCCGGGGGAAGCTCGATGTAGGCTTCGAGATCAAATTTTTGTAATGATACTTTGTGCACGGTTTCCATATCAATGAGTTCCTGAAATTTCTGCCGGCCACTCACATCCTTAGCCTGATTCCGAGCCAGAGTATAGAGATCGATTGCCTGCTGCTCCTGATCAATACACATTTCTAGTATCTCATCCATGTTCATGGAGCTGATCTGCTCATTCAAACTCATGCGACACTCCCGACCTTAACTTTCAAATATTTATTAATGGCTGCGGCAGATTTCCTGCCGGCACCCATGGCCAAGATTACTGTGGCCCCTCCACTAACAATATCGCCACCGGCGTAAACACCTTCCATGGATGTGAGCCCATCCTCATCAGCAACAATATTTCCCCATTTGTTGGTCTTGATCTCAGGGGTTGTCTGAGCGATGAGTGGATTGGAACCGTTACCAACTGCGATAACAACCATATCAACATCCATGGTGAATTCAGAGCCTTCCATAGGGATGGGACGGCGGCGACCTGATTCATCCGGTTCACCCAATTCCATCTTTAGACATGTAGCAGCAACGACATTCCCCTGTTCATCACCAATAAACTCAATTGGATTAACCAGGTTCATAAATACCACGCCCTCTTCTTTTGCGTGGTGAATTTCTTCATTACGAGCGGGCATTTCTATTTCAGAACGTCGATATATAATGGTAGCCTCATCAGCGCCCAGACGCTTGGCAGTTCTCACTGCATCCATAGCCGTATTTCCGCCACCAACAATAATGGCATGCTTCGCCCGGTAAAGGGGAGTATCCCACTCCGGGAATTCATAACCACGCATAAGATTGGAACGAGTCAGAAATTCATTGGCTGAATAAACACCATTGAGATTCTCACCGGGAATATTCATGAAACGAGGAAGTCCGGCTCCCAGTCCCAGAAAGACAGCATCATAGCCTTCATCAGCCATTAATTCTTGGATGGTCATAGTACGACCAACGATAAAGTTCTTTATAAATTTTACGCCCATATTCTCTAAATTGGCAACCTCTTCACGTAAAATGGCTTTGGGTAAGCGGAATTCAGGAATTCCATAGACCAGGACGCCTCCAAACTCATGCAATGCCTCAAATACGGTAACTTCATGACCCTCTTTAATAAGATCACTGGCAGCAGCAAGACCGGCTGGTCCTGATCCTACAATAGCGACCTTTTGCCCGCTTGGTTCGGGTTTCTGGATAGATTTGCTTGAGTCATTACCATGAGCCATGGCATAATCAGCGACAAAGCGTTCCAAGTGACCAATGGCAACCGGTTTAAAGCGTTTTCCTACGACACAAACTTCTTCGCATTGGGTTTCCTGAGGACAGACACGTCCACAAACAGCAGGAAGGGAGTTGTCTTCCTTGATCTTCTCAGCCGCACCCAAAAAATCTTTCTTACAGATCAACTGGATGAAATCAGGAATCTTAATGTCTACCGGACAGCCATCCATACAGGTGGGATTTTTGCACTCGATACAGCGTTGAGCTTCAACAACTGCCTGCTCCGGTGTTAGACCAAGATTCACTTCCAGAAAATTGGTGCTGCGCAGCAGGGCATCCTGTTCAGGCATTTCCTGACGGGGAATGGTTAAACGCTCTTTGATCGGTATAGTATTGAAAGACTGTGGTTTTTCTCGTTTCATGAGCTCAGACCCTCTTTGCCGCTTCTTCAGCTTTGACTTTTTTCATCTGCTGTTCAAGGAAACATTTATGGGATTCCGCTTCCTGCTTCTTGTACATCTTCTGGCGCATACCCAATTCTTTAAAATCCACCTGATGACCATCGAATTCAGGTCCATCTACACAGACAAAGACTGTTTTTCCACCAACAGTGGCCCGACAGGCGCCACACATTCCGGTTCCATCGACCATGATGGCATTCAAGCTGACCATAGTGGGAATTCCCATCTCCTTGGTCTGGTCAGAAACAGCAGCCATCATCGGCAAAGGACCGATGGCAACGATCATATCAGGGATCACACCTTCATCCATGAGATCTTTGAGTACATCAGTCACCAGACCATGGCGACCGGCAGATCCATCGTCAGTTGAGATTCTGACCTCGTCCACCACTTCTGCCATTTGCTCTTCAGCAATAATAAGATCTTTATTGCGGGCACCGATGATGGAGATAACCCGATTTCCGGCAGCTTTTCCGGCAGCAGCGATGGGCAGTGACTCAGCAGTCCCAACCCCGCCACTTATGCAAACCAGGGTTCCCCAATTCTCGATATGAGTGGGGAGTCCCAAGGGTCCAACTAAATCTTGTAAATGGTCACCAACCTCTAATGTATTCAGATGAGCACTGGTCTTCCCCAGACCCTGGACAATAATATTGATCCAACCTTCTTCAGGGCTGGAGTCAGCAATGGTGATGGGGATACGTTCACCTTTATCGTGAACTCTTAACATTACGAATTGCCCTGCTTGTCGCTTTTTAGCAATATGGGGGGCTTCGATAATGAAGCTTTTTACATTGGGAGCAATAAATTCGGCTTTCAATATCTTGTACATAGAACTCTCCTGTTTTCAGATCTTTCATTAAGGCAAGCTCCATGCCATAAATGTCTTTGCTCTGAGGTGATTTTGCGTGTAATACTTACTAATACTTACTGTTAATCAGATTTTTTAAACGGCCCGTCTTGAAGCTTCAGCCCCGTAAGCTGTTGTACTTCGCTCAGGATAACAAGGGATAGTTTTGAGATTAACATAACCTTGCGAAAGTTTTAGAACCTTCGCAAGATTTTAAGAGCTAAACTAGAGACGATGCTTCAAATTCCAGGCATCCACATAATAAAGTAGTTTGAGTGAAATGCTGTTGCTTTGATCTAGATCCGCCAATGCTTTCACATCATCCAGATAGGGAACTTGTGGATTATCACCATAGCTATAGATAGCATTTTTCCAGATAAGGTTCAACTCACTGCCAGGAGCAAATCGCCAGGTCACCACGGCATCAATGGTGAATGCCCCAAAAACAGTATTCAGATCTGCAGTATATGTACTGGGAGTTAGGTTCCCATCATCTTTAAGATCAAAGAATTCTTTGTACTCAACAGAAGATCGATAAAAGCGCATACGGATATCAGATTCCAGATTACGACTAAAGATATAACTTGAGTAAAAACTATTGGTGATCGTAACCTGATCGCGCTTGCCAAAGACTGGATTATCATTGCTGTCAAAATCAGCAAACCCGTGATTGTTTTCGTTCAAATGCATTTCAGTCTCAATTCTCATAAACCAGCGATTATTCACTCGCCAGCGGGGAGTTAGACCTCCACCATGCCATTGGGCGCCACGACGGTTCTTTGTGGACATTCCGGTCCATACATTCATGGAAAATGCTTTGTTATAGTTAGATGAAAGCCAGGTGTGAAAACTGAATCCTGTAGGAATAGTAAAATAGCGATCTGCGACCCGGGGTTCATCATAATTATGGGCTTCTATGGGTCTTAGAGAAAGTCCGCCTCCCCAGGCGAAGTAATTCTTAAAGGTTACATTATAATGAAGGTTCAGGTCAACACTGGTGTATTCCCGGGGAACATACAGGCTGGAATATAAAGCCTTCAAGTTGATACCGGCATTGTTCACCTTCCAAACCGGATCCAGGGTACGCAAAGATATCCAGCCGTATTGGGAAAACTCATTGGGCTGCTGCAGATAGCCCATATCATTCGGATTATAGAATTCACTTTCTACCTCGTGTCCCAGCCCATACTGAAAGGCTCCCAAACCCTCTGAGATACCAACATTGTATCTATATCCAGTGGACACACTGTCCGTGTAAAACAATTGATCATATGCTCCGCTGGCATTAAGAATCCACCTGGAGTTCTGCGTTACTAAACGTGTTTCGAAGCCAAGCACATTGGCATCTCTAAAATCATCAGTATCGTCATCGGAAAACCGTTGAACATTGGTATTGGCTACACTGAAATCAGATCCGTTCTTCAGATTCTTGCCCACAACCACAAGATTATAATTGGTAAATGGGTTGGTTAGATATTCCCGCTCAACTCCCATTGAATCACGAATGGTGGCATAACTGGCTGCTGTAATAGCGTTGAAAAATCCCAAGCCAATACCATTGACCGTCTGACCCGTCACTTTGGTTGCATTGATCAACTGTGTCTCATCGGGGTTAGCGATGACTTCCCCACCCGCTTCCAGAATCTCTTCGTCAGCAACCTGCCAATAGCGAATAGGTCTGGAACCTACACGCCGGGAATAGAAAAGCCCTGCTTTGTGTAACAGTTGAGTTCCCTCGGTGAAAAATGGTCTGTGTTCATCGTAACGAATCTCGAAAGGAGATAAATTCAAAACGACATTATCAGACTGAACCTGACCAAAATCCGGAATTAAGGTCATATCAAGTGTAAAACTCTCGTTGATCCCATATTTTAAATCCATTCCACCTCGCATAATCGTGGAGAAATTGCTATTACCTTCCTCATTAAAAGGATAGTGTTCGACAGAAGCAGCAGCATAGGGTGTAAAGGACAAACGCAGGGGGGTATCAATTTTTTCAATTCCCAATAGCAACCCTGCTTGTTGTGTAAAATTTTCTTTGGCCTTATCCAGAAAGGACCAGGTATAGACTTCCCGTTGTTGCGCACGATATCGAGCAATATTAAGACCCCATGTCTGGATATCTTTGGACGGAAATCGTATCTGGCTAAAAGGAATCGCCATTTCCAGGGACCAACCCTGTTCATGAATAGACACATCGCCGGACCATACAGGATTCCAACTGCCATCAATATCGTTGGGACTAAATTTGCGATCTATTTGAACCCCGGCTACTGTCACTGCAAAATTGAGGTCATTAGATCCATCATTAAATGGGCTGATCCAGAGTCCAAACCAATCGGCCAGGACGTTATCATCATCCCGTTTACCTAGCTGAGTCGGGATGTCACCTGGTTGAGGATCAAACAGGGTTGCCGCCAC
>JAUVKO010000275.1 GCA_030596225.1 Fidelibacterota bacterium | reverse complement strand
TACTGCATGGGGTCGCAATACAGTCAATGAAGTAATTGGGGAAAATCCTGCCGATGGTGAAATTCGTGCTCAATATTCATGGCACGGTCTTCACTCACAATCTGCCGATGGTCACGATAATATTGGTGGACCTTATTACGGAGATGGGGGAGATGGACACCTAAGTGCCCAGCATTTTATGGGCGTGGTCACTTTGCATGCTGATACTTCTCCAACTAATCAAACAGATGATCTGACACAGCCCTCCACCACTTGGTATATTGGCTCTGATGCCCAGATCACCTATGACAATGATCAATACAATCCGGCCAAGATGCAGGCACGTTATGAGCACATGGAACTGGGACATCCTACGAAGTCTCATGCAGAAGAACTAGGTTATACTGCCACTTCATGGAAGGGTGGAAAATTTGCAGATGAATGGGGCAATGATCCCGGCGGCTATTCTCAGGCCCAGGCCTTTGGTCCTTATGATATTGCTCCAGGTGAAAAAATTCACATCGTTCTGGCTGAAGCTGTCTCCGGATTGAGCCGTGGAATGTGTTATGAAGTTGGTTGTAACTGGTTTGATGGGACTGTAGCCGTTGGTGGCTTAAGCAACCCAAACGGTTCCACTCCGTCCACTAAGGATGAATACAAGAATAATTGGGTGTTTACCGGTGAAGATTCATTGCTGCAAACTTTTCATAATGCTATTGAAACTTATGATGCCGGTTACGATATACCGGTACCGCCACCTCCACCGGATGAGTTTACTGTGACTTCAGGTGGTGATCAGATCAAACTAAGTTGGTCAAATTCTGCCGAAACTCATCCCGGTTTCATGGGTTATAAGGTATTCCGGGCTATTCATAAACCGGATACCACTTACGAAGAGATCTTTTCTTGCGATCTGGACAATCTCAGTAATGAATTTGCTGATGTAAAAGCCAAACGTGGATTTGATTACTATTACTATATGATCAGTTATGATGATGGCAATACCAACGGTGGACTTTCACTCAACAGCAGCAAGTTCTATACAATGACCAATAAAGGTGCCAAGCTAAAGCGTCCACCAGGTGATTCTCTGGATGATATCCGTATTGTACCTAACCCCTTCAATATCAAATCCCGGGAGTTGCAATTCAGTCAGAGTGGTCCTGATAGATTGTATTTTTATGATATTCCGCCAATCTGCACCATTAGGATCTACACTGAACGTGGAGATCTGATCCATACCATTGAGCATATAGATAATAGTGGTGATGAATCATGGGATTCAATCACCGAGTATCGTCAGCTTATTGTGAGTGGTATTTATATCGCTTACTTTGAGGTACCGGATGGCCGATCAACATACCGTAAATTCATCGTTATACGATAAGGGGATATAATATGTCCAAATACATTGAAAATATTCAACGTCCTCTGCTATGGATGATAATCATGCTTCCACTCATTTTACTTATGAGTTGTGAAGATTTTGAAGAACAAATTTATCTCATGTCTGACCAGGAAGTGCTTGTATGTGAACGTTTGGCAGACACATTGAGTTATGAAATTACTGCCGCAGATCTGCGGTTTTATGGGCCGGCTTGGATCGGAAGCAACATTGAGAGTGCTTTGGAGTCGACGGAACGTATCGGTGCAACCTGGTATGATGACGATCTGGTTATTGAACCTGATGTTTTCGTATTTATCGATGGCTCAGATACTGTAGCGGCTTTGCAGTTCATTGATTTTGTTTATGATGAAACTACGGAGCAGGTCGACAGCATTCAAATAGTCTATATGTATAATCCTGCAGGTTCCATTTCATTTGACAGTCTTTCAGTGGATACAATCCTTGTAGAAAATTCTCATACTGCGACAGCGTATATCGATTTCAGCCAGGGTCTGGTTTCAGCCGGGTCTGATTGGAATATCTCTATTGATGGAGCAGTTGTCCAACAGAACTCTACGAGTAAAGTTGCTCGCCTGGAAAATGTCTCTCTATTGGCCTTTTCAACGGCACCCCTGAAGAATTATGTAGCTGATATCTCAGGCTTTGATCTGGCTATTAATTATCTCAGCAGCGATTCAGTATACCTGACAGCTACTGACTCACTCCTGATCATTAAGCGGGAGTCAGATGTTGAGGCCGGATACATGCTTTGGGATAGACAGGGATTGGGCGAAGCAGAAATCATTTTTAATGCCTCAGACTATATGACCATTGCCCTTTGGGATGAAAGTGGTCAGATTCTGGAACCTTTGAATGAGTCCCTCTCCTTAGAGCTTATTGCTTATTGTCACGATCTGAAGACCAGGATGACTTACGATCTCGGAGAAGAGACCTACTTAATCCAATTTCTACCTCACGAGCAGATGACCGAACATAGTTTTCGGCTAGTAATTGTGGAGGGCGAGTAAGATGATAATTGCAAAAAGGGTTATAATGAACCGAAGTAGTATGACAATATGTATTCTCCTGTTGCTGATTAGTTTTGGGATGGCTCAGGTGAAACTAGCTCAAACCGGTGCTCAATTCCTGAGCGTGGACTCTGATGCCAAAGCCGGTGGTATGGCTGGTGCTCTCACAACTATTGAGATGAATTCTGCCTCTGTTTTCTTCAATCCTGCCGGTATGGCCAGGATGAATTCCACTGTGCATCTCATGGCCAGTCAGAATCAATGGTTTGCAGATATTTCCTATAACTCCTTTTCTGCAGCTTATAAGCCGGGAATG
>JAUVKO010000139.1 GCA_030596225.1 Fidelibacterota bacterium | reverse complement strand
GGCATCAGTTCCATCATCTTTTGTGAATTTATCTACATACAAATCCCAATAGGTTGAAATATCACCAGACCAACTAGTGTCAAACTTCGCCTGCATTCCTTCTTTATCTGCAATTTCTGCAGCGAATTCCTGGTCATAAGCCATGACATTCTGTTTGTAAAGGTTCTGACCATGACGCTGGGGAGCACCGATTGCATAAATCTCAAAGCGATTGTCGGAGTTTAAAGCATAAGCAGCACCAAAATAATATGCCCATGAATCAGTCCAGTTAGCATCGATAACACCTTCGCCTGTTTTGCGAACGACGGTTCCACTGAAAGCAACTTTGTCAGCCAGTAAGCCAGTATTATAGTTAACTGTTGTCTTTAAAAATGAACCTGAACCAACTTCTTGCTTAACGTTTCCACCAGCTTTCAGAGCTGTTGGGTCAGTAATGATGTTCATGGTTCCACCAATGGAAGGTGTTGCCAGGTTTACAGCACTCAGACCACGTTGCATCTGGATTGAAGATGTTGCATCACCAACACCATCCCAGTTAGACCAATAGACCCAACCGTTTTCCATATCATTCTGGGGAACACCGTTGATCATCACAGCAACATTACGTTGGTTGAATCCACGAACATTGATACGGGCATCTCCAGCACCGCCACCCTGATTGGTAGCATATACTGAAGGGGTTGTGTTAAGAACCATTGGAATATCCTGTGAACCAAGGCGAATTTCCATCTCTTCTTTAGACACATTTGTATAAGCAACCGGTGTGTTCTTATCGGCACGAGAAGCTAAGATTTCCAAAGCACTCATTTCCAGAGCCTCGCTGGTGAGAGCAAAATTCAGGGTCGTGGCGATGCCACTGGCAACCTGAGCACTCATTGAAACCGATTCGTAACCGATCACAGATGCGGATACAGTGTAATTACCGGCTGGAACACCTTCAATGATGTAAGCACCGGACAGATCAGAAGCGCCACCATACGGTTGGCCGTCAACGATCACATTAGCTCCTGGTAGAGCGTCACCTGTGTTACCGTCTGTAACTGTACCAGTAATAGTACCCTGTGACAGGGCCATTACCGGAACCATTACAACAACGAGCAACACAACAAATAAGTAACGTGTACTCATTCTTGTTTTCCTCCTTTTATTGGACATACAAATTTTGCAATGACTGTGACAGACATCACATGATGAATGGGACTCTCGGGATTTTGACCCCAGGTGAGCTCCATAGATTTCCTAGTTTATTCCATCCATTGCGGCGCAAGATAGACTAGCAATTTTCCACAGTCAATACCCAATATTATATAATTCTGTTATAGCATGATAGAATGTTAAATAGACACAACCATTAGGGGACGTCAGATATTCTATCACCACATATTGTATATGGCCGGATTAACGGATATGTTGACTTTGCCTTGGGATTGAACGTAAAATTATCCCATCTTGAAAAATATCAGAGACTTGTATAAGCAACAATTCGGATTCATAATACTGTGTGCGGTATGTCACGTGGATCACTTACAAGATTTATCAAGATTCAGTATGCAAAATTTGGTGTTCTCAGCCTTTTTGTTCCCCTCCTTTTTGAAGGAGGGGTGACTCAGCTTTGCTGAGTTGGGGAGGTAATATTGACAATTGTAAAATTGGTTGGCTCAATACCACAAAACAATCTGGTACTTAACAATCCCACCCCTCTGCACTCTGGGCACCTCCCCTGGCCAGGGGAGAGATAACAGAAATCAATTCGATTTATGCATAGCAGGATTTGGTGTTTTCAGTTTTTTTGTTCCCCTCCTTTTTGAAGGAGGGGTGGCTCAGCTTTGCTGAGTCGGGGAGGTTTTATTGACGATTGTAAAATTGGTTGTTCAATACCATAAAACAATCCGGTACTTAACAATCCCACCCCTCCGCCCTCTGGGCATCTCCCCTGACCAGGGGAGAAATAACAGAAGTTTAATTAGTATTTGCATTCCTAGTGTAGTGGTCGCTTATTTGGTCTATATGAATGAACATAGATCGGAAATGAATCATGAGTAAAACAACAGCCGAATTATTGCTACCTGCCGGTAATTTTGAAAAACTGAAATACGCTTTTGCCTATGGTGCAGATGCAGTCTATGCCGGAGTTCCGCGGTATTCATTACGAACACGGGAAAATGATTTCCGTAAGGAATCACTGATCGATGCCATTGCCTATACCCATGATCTAGGTAAGCAGATCTACCTGACTATGAACATCTATGCCCATAATGCCAAGATCAAGGGCTTCATGTCAGAGCTGGAGCGTATGCTTCAGTACGAACCGGATGCTGTGATCATGGCTGATCCGGGCTTGATCAACCTGGCCCGTAAAGAATTTCCTCAATTGGATATTCATTTATCAACTCAGGCCAATTGCACCAATTGGGCCAGTGCTGCTTTTTGGAGAGATCAAGGAGTAAGCCGAATTATCCTTTCGCGGGAACTAAGCCTGAAAGAGATTGCCGGGATTCACGAAAAGGTCCCGGATGTAGAGCTGGAAGCATTTGTCCATGGAGCTATTTGCATTGCCTATTCCGGTCGTTGTCTCATCACCAACTATATGAATAATATGGACGCCAACCAGGGCACCTGCACAAATTCGTGTCGGTGGGGCTACAATTTTGGGCAGAAAACTCCCAGCCTGTTGGCTTTGGAAGGCGAGGAGATCAGTCAATTTCCGAAAGATTATCAGTCTCCAGGTGATGGCTTCTTCCTGGAGGAACCCAAACGGCCCGGGCAGCATTTCAACATGCTGGAAGATGAACATGGCACCTATATGATGAATGCCAAAGATCTGTGCTCCATTGAGTTGCTGAAGCAAATGCGTGATGCCGGTATCGTGAGCTATAAAGTGGAAGGTCGCACCAAGTCAGTTTATTATGCAGCCATGGTTGCTCGCTCCTATCGTAAAGCAATTGATGATATGCTGACTGAGAAACCATTTGATGCAAAGAATCTTGAGGATTTGATCGGGATCGCCCATCGGGGCTACATCTCCGGTTTTTATACGAGAAATCCACATGAATATGGACAGAATTATGTTGATCCCTCTTCTCAGGATTTTACTCATCAGAATGCGGGTATGGTCATAAGCTGGGATGAAAGCACTCAGCTTCTGGAATTCGAAATTAAGAACCGGATTGAAGTGGGGGAATCCGTTGAGATTATTTCCCCCTCAAAGACGGTTACTGTTAAAATAGAAAAATTGTTCAATTCACGCAAACGACCTGTGGATGTGGTTCATGGTGGGACGGGTCTGGGCTACCTGCCCTTTGACCATGATCCGGGTGAGTTTACTGTTATGCGTAAAATATTACCTGAAGCTAGGGCATAAGTAGAGACGCAATATTTTGCGTCTCTACTTATCCAATTTTTGTTTGGAAAAGCGAAGCATCGAAGGGTTCATCGCAAAAACGCCATAATAAATCTTTGCGTTCTCTGCGAGCTTTGCGAGAGAAAAAAATCAATTCATATAATTCGTTCGATTCGTTGTAAGTAATGTTCATAGGAATAACCCAATTTTTGTTTGGAAAATCACCCCAAACAAATTAATCTCATTCCGCCTTATGGGTTTGACAACTGCGAAATCTGCCTCCGAAAAACGCCTTCCGATCCGGGAGGTAAACCCTGTTGAATTACTGGGCGCCAACGACACCAATCTGAAATTGATCGAGAATCATCTTGAAGTTGCTCTTTATGTGCGAGGTGATGAGCTTATCATTCGTGGGGATGAATCCAAACTTCAACTGGTTGAAAATGTTATAGTGGAAATGATCGCTGTGCTGAACCGCAAGAAGTTCCTTGATAAGGATGATGTACTCACTATCATTCGATTGAGTCAAAGTGGACAATCAACCCTTGGTGAAACAGGTCTGGATTCTGTCGTCCTCTTTACTCGCTCTGAAGTGATCAAACCGCGTACTCCCGGACAAGAACGCTATTTTGCAGCCGCCATGAAAAGCGATATGGTATTCGGTCTTGGTCCTGCCGGTACCGGTAAGACTTATATGGCTGTTGCTTTTGCAGTTTCCGCCCTGAAGAATCGAGAAGTGAAAAAGATCATTCTCACCCGACCTGCTGTTGAAGCCGGCGAACGTCTCGGTTTTCTTCCCGGGGATTTGCGTGAGAAAGTAGATCCTTATTTAGCTCCTTTATACGATGCTCTATTTGACATGATGCCCCACGATAAGGTGCATCTTCTCATGGATCAAAAGACCATTGAGATCGTTCCTTTAGCCTACATGCGTGGTAGAACTCTAGACAACGCATATATAATCCTAGATGAGGCTCAGAATACCACTCCCATGCAGATGAAGATGTTTCTCACCAGAATGGGAGTGAATTCAAAAATTATTATTACCGGTGATCCTACCCAGATCGATCTGCCAAATCATGATGAATCCGGTTTGCTTCAAGTCATTAAGATCCTCAAGGGTGTTGAAGGGATCTCTTTTGTTGAGTTTGATGAAAGTGATATTGTGAGGCATCGGTTGGTTAAACGCATCATTAAGGCCTATGACCAGTCTAATGGTCATAAGTGAAGCGAGTAAGCCTACTTCCTTTTCGGTATAATTTGGTTTGGAACGATTTTTGACACCTTGTTAGTCGACGGCACTCGTGACTGACAGAAGTAGGCCTAAATACGGATTCTTCCTGTTACACCAAGATTTGAACAGTCCCGAGTTTGAGAAAAATATATAAAGGAATTATTATGAATAGAGTTAGGGCCATTCGACAGGTTGCTATTGTCAGCGCAAAGCGTACTCCTGTTGGTGCTTTTCAGGGTGGTTTAGCTTCCATCCCGGCAACTCGTTTGGGTGCCACCGTGATCACGGCAGCACTTGAGAGCGGAAAGATCTCACCGGAAGATGTAGATGAAGTCATCATGGGCAACGTGATCACCTCTGGTGAAGGACAAGCGCCAGCTCGTCAGGCAGCCTTATACGCCGGAATGCCGGACTCTACTGAATGTATGACTATTAATAAAGTGTGTGGTTCTGGTTTAAAGTCAGTCATGTTGGCCTCTCAGGCTATTCAAGTGGGTGATGCAAACATCGTGGTGGCCGGTGGTATGGAAAGTATGTCTAACGTACCTTACTATTTACCGGGTGCTCGTGATGGTCAACGTCTTGGTCATGGTCAAATGATCGATGGAGTTCTCCGGGATGGTCTTCTGAATGCTTACGATGATATCCACATGGGAGTCAGTGGAGATTTATGTGCCACGGAATTTGGCTATAGCCGTGAAGCCCAGGATGCTTTTGCCAAAGAGAGCTATTTACGGGCTCAAAAAGCCCAGAAAACCGGTGCTTTCACAAACGAGATCGTTGCAGTAGAAATCCCTCAACGAAGAGGTGATCCAACGCTGTTTGATACGGATGAAGAACCAGGTCGTGGAAATTTTGAAAAAATGGTTAAGCTGCGTCCGGCTTTTGCAAAAGATGGAACCATTACGGCTGCCAATGCTTCAAAAATTAATGATGGTGCAGCTGCCTTGGTCCTTATGCGTGAGGGAGAAGCTGAGAAACGAGGTTTGAAACCCATGGTCCGCGTGATTGCTCAAGCTTCAGCAGCTCAGGCCCCGGAATGGTTCACCACTGTACCGGTCAAGGCGATTAACAGTGTGCTCAAGAAAGCCGGTATGACCCTGGGGGAGATTGATCTGTTTGAGATCAATGAGGCCTTTTCAGTGGTTACTATGGTAGCCATGGATGAATTGAATATCCCACACACTAAAGTTAATGTCAATGGGGGTGCAGTATCCCTCGGGCATCCGATTGGGGCATCCGGCGCGCGAATTCTAACGACTTTGCTGCATGCTATGGAAGCCAGAGAAGCTCATTTTGGTTTAGCTGCGCTATGCATTGGTGGTGGTGAGGCTTCAGCTATGATCGTAGAACGAATTTAGAAGAGGGCTAAAATGAATATTCGAAAAGTAGGCGTGATTGGTTCTGGAACGATGGGCAATGGTATCGCCCATGTGTTTGC
>JAUVKO010000091.1 GCA_030596225.1 Fidelibacterota bacterium | reverse complement strand
CGGGCTGACGAATCATCTGGGTGGATCGGTTCCAACTGGATTTAGCAAAATTCTTACCGCCCACCATGGCTTTTATCTGACCGGTTTCTACATCCAATGAGATCAACTGAGCCTGAACGGTCAATAGCTGTTCGATCTGAGTAGTCATCTCAACAGAATCAATGATCATCAATCGAACCGTATCGATTGTTAACTCTATATTGTGTCGCTCAAGGATCTCAGCTAATGCCTTGGATTTCTCATCCAGCATACGGGCATCAAAAAGAGCTTGAACTCTTTCCAATTCTTTGGCCACCACCTGATTAGCAATCGTTTGCATACGGGTATCCAGGCTGGTATTGATAGTCAGGCCATCACGATAGAGATTAATCCCTAATTCGTCATCTTCCTTTTCCAGTTGACGACGAACATATTCACCAAAGTAAGGGGCAACATTGCCGGTCTCAATGCTATCAGGAGTATAAATGCTAATAGGCAGGGCTTTGAAATAATTCCGCTCAACGGCATTGATGTTCTTTTCCCGGAATAAAGTATTGATGACTACATTACGAATATGCTTTGAACGGTCCGGATGAGTGATCGGAGAATAATAAGCCGGAGCACGAAGCATCCCGACCAGAATTGCCCCTTCATCCAGAGTCAGGTTCTCCACTTTTTTATTGAAATACTTGGAGGCAGCAGCCTGGAGTCCATAGGTCCCATGTCCGAAATACACCGTATTCAGGTACATGGTCAGAATTTCTTCCTTTGTGAATGTATGCTCGATCTGAACCGCAGTGATCAGTTCGCGAAGCTTGCGCGTATAGGTCTGTTTAAAGCCAATACGGGCATATAGACTACGCGCTAGCTGCTGAGTCAGGGAAGAGGCTCCACCATGTATCTCGCCGGTTAAAACATTAAGACTAATGCTATAAACGGTTCTAAAAAGGTTCATACCCCAATGACTGTAGAAGCGTTGGTCTTCTGTAACAATCAAAGCCTTTTTCACGTGGGGTGGGATCTCGTTAGATTTAACCAGGGTCCGCTGGGTTGTAAAGAGTTCTTGAATAACTTGATCATCAGCAGAGACAATGCGAGTGATCAGATCAGGGTCGTATCGTTCTAATTCATCAAGAGAAGGTAGATCTTGTGCTATAAAATATAATCCGATAAATAGACTCACCATAAAGACAGCAACAACGCCCAAAGCGATATAGATACGCTGCTTAAACTTCTGTCTGCCACCTTTTGCTTTAAACTGTCTCATCATGTCTTACAATTATAAACTTTTCAGCCTTGCATGTTCATACGTTTTTGGGGATGTGAAGAATAATTCTTCCTTGTTAAAATTATCCTGTTAAGACAAGTTTTAGACCGGTCTCTGCTATTGATTTTACTAGCTGCGTCAAAAAAGGCCACAATTAGAATCGTGACCTTTCAATATCATCATTAACCGGAAGTATCAATCTCAACCAAAGATCAGTTTTTTAGCAACCTCATCAGAGTTGGCTTTGATGGTCGTATGCAAAGACCCGCCATGACTGTCCATGGTAACCACTGCCGGAAAATCCTTGACCTCGATATGCCAGAAAGCTTCCGGGACACCTAGTTCTTCCAGCATGTACACATCCTTGACCTTGACCACAGATTTTGCTAAAGAAGCCGCTAAACCACCAATTGCATGCAAATACACACCACCTGACTTGGCTAAACCAGCCAGCGTCTGTGCACCCATACCACCTTTACCAATTACAGCACGTACTTTATAGTGTTCCATAACAGATGCTTCATAGGGTTCTTCGCGAATACTGGTGGTAGGACCGGCAGCTACAAAAGACCAACTTCCGTCATCGTGCTGTTTGACAACAGGACCACAGTGGTAAATCATGCTATTTTCCATAATAGGATTCAGCCAGTCCGGCCAATTTTCATGGATATACTTATGAGCCGCATCGCGAGCAGTTACCATTAAACCTGAAATAGCAACTTCATCCCCGATTTTCAATTCACGAATTGCTTCTTCTGAAACGGGTAATTGCAACTTAATCATAGCTTACCTCCCCATTGGCTTTTAAGATCATACTGTGACGGCGATAGGCCCAGCACATGTAGGCTATGGACACAAAGAAAGAGGCCGGCAATCGATGTAAGGCACCCATCTTTACTGCCAGGATAGTAGTGTTACCACCGAAGCCCATGGGGCCAATACCTAATTGGTTCAGATCATTCTTGAGCTTGGCTTCAAGTTCAGCTAATTCAGGATTCTTATTAATGTCAGTAATTTTTCTAAAAAGCTGAGTTTTAGCAGCTAAATGTGAAGAGGTGCGATCCCCGCCAATTCCGATTCCCAGAATTCCGGGAGCACAACCCAAACCCTGGGCAGCATTGACTGCATCCACAATCACTTTGTAGACACCATCCAGATCACGACCGGCACCCAAACCCACATCAGGCAGTTTATACTGAGTGGAGACATTTTCACAGCCACCACCCTTAAGCATCAATTTAAACTCAATGGTATCATTGTCCCATTCTTCGAAATGAATAAAGGGCTGACCTTCACCAATATTGTTTCCAGAGTTTTTTCCGGTCAATGAATCTACTGCATTGGGCCGGAGATAGCTTTTCTCAACGGCTTCAGCTGTGGCTTCTTTGATCAGAGCCGTGAGCTTGCGCATGGAAACACCTTCAGGAATATGAATCAGATATATATTGGTTCCTGTATCCTGACAGATCGGAGTAGACTCATCCCGTGCAAGATCAATATTCTTCAGCAGCATTCCAAAAACACTGCGAGCAGCTGAGCCTTCTGGTTCATTCTGCTGAGCTGCCTTGATGGCATCTACTACATCTACTGGTAAATCAGTAGCCGCTAACCGAATCAGCTCCAAGAGCTGATCTTTAAGGCCTTTTTCATTATATTGAAACATATTTCTCCCCTTAGCTACTTATACCTAATTCTAAAGCCAAAACCAGGAAAATATTGTCCAAAAACTTACGCTATTGGTACTTGGTCTCATCGCCTTTAGACAATTCAAAACAGGATGCCGATAATGTTTTTTCTTATCAACACTTTAAGGCTCTGCGATCTCTGCGAGAGGCTTTTCATGATTTTCTGATTATTTAACTTCCCAAACATCACCGGAATAAAACAGATCTTCAAGAGTCCCTTTCCCAAGAGTCTCCGTAACATTTTTGATCTGCGATACTAACATATCATTATAAGTCGGCTCTTCAACAGCTCGAAGTATACCAAAAGGTGTCGGATTCAATGGATCAAAAGTCATTTCCAGCAACAGATTGGTGATAATGGAATTGGTCTCATCATGAACCAGCAGGTCTTTTTCTGACCAATCACCACCCAGGGTTACAACCTTGGGATGGTTATCTTTCATAATGATCCCCTTATCCCGTTCCTTACCAAAGATCATGGGCTCACCATGGACAACAAAAAGGGCTTTATCAGGACGAGTGGCTTTGTTCTCAAGATCTGCAAACTCACCATCATTAAAAATGACACAGTTCTGATAAACCTCAATAAATGAGGCACCTTTATGGCGCTGCGCACGTTTGATACTATTCTGCAGACCTTTTGCATCAACATCCAAAGCACGGGCAATGAAAGTCGCATTGGCACCCAAAGCTATGGAACTGGGATTGAAAGGACGGTCCACGGAACCAAACGGGGATGACTTTGTTTTCATACCCAGTTTTGAGGTTGGAGAATACTGACCTTTGGTCAAACCGTAGATCCGATTATTGAATAACACTATGTTCAGATCGATATTACGTCTTAACACGTGAATCATGTGGTTTCCACCTATGGAAAAACCATCACCGTCTCCGGTGATCACCCATACAGCCAGATCAGGATTGGCCAGTTTTACCCCTGATGCAATAGCCGGTGCCCGACCATGGATCGAATGAAAGCCATACGTATCCATATAGTATGGAAAACGGCTGGAACAGCCTATACCTGAAATAAAGGCGTAATTTTCTTTTTTGACACCGAGGACCGGGAGAGTCTTCTGCATGTTTGCCAGGACTGAATAATCTCCGCAACCCGGGCACCAGCGAACTTCGTTTCCCGGTACAAAATCTTTCCGGGTCAAATTCAACTCTTCTATACCTTGAATAGTCTCACTCATCTTTCTATACCTTATCTATGTTGCTCGGAAATTAACCGAGAATCTCGTTGATTTTGTTTTCGATCTCTGAAGCACGGAAGGGTTCACCGCGGACTTTATTCAATTGCTGAATCGGTCTTAGTAATTCGGACCTTAATAGCAGAGATAACTGACCTGAATTCACTTCAGGAATCAGAATTTCATCAAAATTGTCACAGATTTCTTTTAAATCTGCAGGAAATGGGCTAATCCATCTCAGGTGAATATGGCTAACAGATTTCCCAGCCTTCCGTGCCCGGTCAACTGCAACATGAATAGAACCATGAGTGCTGCCCCAACCAATAACAATTAGTTCCCCTTTAGAATCACCGCATACTTCCAAAGCCGGTATTTCCTGAGTTAAATTTTGAACTTTTCGAGCGCGGATGTCAGTCATGAGCTGATGATTTGCAGGGTCTTGACTGACCATTCCTGATATATTCTCCTTTTCCAAACCACCAATGCGATGTTCCAGCCCCGGTGTTCCCGGGATAGCCCATGGACGTGTCTCGTTTTCATCTCTAGCATAAGGCATAAATCCATTCTCACCGCGTGCAGATGAATCTGGATGACTAATTTTGATCTCAGGAAGATCTTTAGGGTCAGGAATCTGCCAGGGTCCTGAACCTTGTCCCAGATAACCATCAGTTAGTACAATTACCGGAGTCATGTATTTCAGGGCAATACGAGCAGCTTCAAAAGCACAATTAAAACAGTCTGCCGGATCCTGAGCAGCAATAACCGGAATGGGAGCATCACTGTTACGCCCCAGAACAGCCTGGAATAAATCTGACTGTTCCATTTTTGTTGGCATTCCCGTACTGGGTCCACCACGTTGGACATTCACGATCACCAGAGGTAATTCAGTAATGATTGCCAGACCAATGGCTTCCGTTTTCAGGGCCATTCCCGGACCAGATGTTGTGGTGCAGGCCAGATCACCGGCATACGCAGCACCAATGGCTGCTGAAATACCAGCGATTTCATCTTCAGCCTGAAAAGTTTTAACCCCATAATTCCTTAAACCTGATAGGGTATGCAGGATCTCACTGGCTGGGGTAATGGGATAAGAACCCAGGAACAGTTCCTTGCCAGCTTTTTTAGCAGCAGCTACGAGTCCATAAGCCACAGCTACATTACCAGTAATATTGCGATATTTTCCTTTGGGCAGATCTGCTTTGTCGACAGCATATGATGTAGTAAATATCTCGGTGGTCTCACCGTAGTTAAACCCGGTTTTCATGGCTGTGATGTTGGCTTCTGCAATTGCCGGATTCTTTCCGAATTTTTTTCTGAGCCATGCTTCAGTTGGTTCAATCGGACGATTGTACATCCAGAAAAGCACACCCAGGGCAAACATATTCTTGGTCCGCTCGATCCCTTTGGACGTCAAATCAGAATCTTCCAGTGCTTTTCCCACCAGCTTGGACATTTCGATACTATAAACAGTATAGCCTTCCAGTGAGCCATCTTCGAGAGGATTGTTCTCCCAGTGAGCCATCTTCAAATTCTTAGCTGTAAAAGCATTGGCGTTAGCCAGAATAGTGCCACCCTTCTTCAAATCCTTCAGATGAACCTTTAAAGCAGCTGGATTCATGGCAACCAGAGTATCCGGTAAATCACCCGGCGTAAAGACTTGCTGTGAACCAAACATAAGCTGAAAGGCACTCACTCCAGCCAGTGTTCCAAGTGGAGCGCGAATTTCTGAAGGATAATTGGGGATGGTCTTCAGGTCATTCCCAACAATGGCCGTTGCTTCTGTGAAGCGCGTACCTGTTAGTTGCATACCATCACCGGAATCTCCGGCAAAGCGAATGGTTGCTTCATTAATACGAATTATTTTTTTCGTCATGAATCCGAACTCCTGACATACGAAACTATGATTTTATGATTATAATTACCTGGATTTATACTACCAAACATTGTTTGTTTTAAGCCTGGGGACATCTGAATTTCAGGCCGTCCGGCGACTGCTTTTCGAAGCAGGTCTATACCTATATACTCCGGCTCATTCACAAGTAAAAATTAACGCTCACCTAAGGCTAAAACAATGCAGAATGATCTATGATACCATTTATTTTTCACACGTATTTGATCAAGCAACTATTGAGCCGTATATACCACCTTAAGTAACAATTTTCAGTCCACTTTATTTAAGCTCTGAACCTTTAAAAAATACTTTTTTAGCTTTGTCTGAGCTTCACCAAATACAGTTCGAGCCGGATAATTGCCATGTTTATTCAAACTGCCGGCCGGCACTCCGGTAAGCAATTCAATCCCCTCAGCAATAGTTTTCACTGCCCAGATATGAAATTTACCGGACTTGACTGCCGCTTGGATATCCGGCATGACCATCAAATGAGCGACATTGGCATCCGGAATGATCACTCCCTGTTCACCTGTCAATCCCCGCAACTTACAGAGATGGAAGAAACCCTCGATCTTTTCATTCACACCGCCAATAGCCTGGATCTCGCCCCATTGATTCACTGAACCTGTAACGGCAACTCCCTGTTTGATGGGGTATCCTGATAGAGCTGATAAAATGGCATATATCTCTGTAGAACTTGCACTATCACCATCGATACCACCATATGACTGTTCAAATGTTAGCGTGATCACAACAGACAATGGGAAATTTTGAGCAAAGGTCTGTCCCAAATATCCATTGATAATCAAATTACCTTTATCGTATGTCTTACCTGAAAGTTTGGCCTCTCGTTCCACAGCAATGATCCCCGGTTTACCCATATAGCTTGTGGCAGTTATTCTAGATGGTTTTCCAAATGAATTATCACCCATGGAATAAACAGCCAGACCATTGATCTGTCCAACATGTTCACCAGTGACATCGATCATTAGAGTCTCACTTTTGATATTGTCCCAAACTTTTTCTTCATAGAGACTACCTCTAAAGCGCTTTTCGATGATAGCTTGCCGCACGTCTTCTTTCTGGACTTGCCGATGTTTCTGCTTTTTGGCCCAGTAAGCTGATTCCGTAATAAGCCCAACCAGAGTCCCGAACTGGAGCGATAATTTGCTTTTATCCCCAGCCAATCTGGAACTGTAAACGATGATCTGTGTCGCAGCCTTAGTAGTAAAATGCGGTAACTTGCTTTCCCGGCAGACTCTGGCAATAAACTGACACAGCAAATGTTCGTTCTTGGTATTGCGATTAACTTCATAATCAAAATCAGCTCGGACCTTGAATGTCTTGTTGAAAGCTTCATCCACTTCCTGCAGATAATGGAAATAATCCGAACGACCCAGCAGGATCACGTTAATATCCAAAGGGATGGGTTCTGGTTTCAGGGAAGTAGTGGACGTAAATCCAAATTGCTCATTCACATCCTCGATCTGCAGGCTTTTGTTTTTTAAGGCTCGTTTTAAAGCCTCCCAAACATAGCCACTTTGAAGCACATGTTGGATATCCAGAATTAAAAAGCCTCCGTTGGCTTTCAATAGTGCCCCTGCTGTGATCATTGTAAAATCGCTGTACCAAGCACCCATAACCGCTTTTTTATCAATCCGCCCAAAGAGATTATGATAGGATGGATTAGTATCAATGATAACCGGTGCTCCCTTCTGGCGACAATTATCTACCAGCAGGTTGACCTCATAGCGTTGCAATAAAGTCTGCTGAATTTGATAAGGGCTG
>JAUVKO010000060.1 GCA_030596225.1 Fidelibacterota bacterium | reverse complement strand
CTTTCCAAGTAACTACCTCTGCAGCATTTGTTGAGTTAAACACAGATAGCATTGCCGTAGAGATGGAACGTTATGCTAATATGGATACACTTTTTAGCATGAAGAACCTGGGGCTTACTGACTTGCGCTGGAACATGGTGGCTGCACCGGATTGGATCACGCTGGTGATAGAGTCTGATACTATTGGGTATCAGGATAGTGCTGACGTTGAATTTAATATAGACCTCAGCGAGTTTACAGTCGGTGCCTATGGAGGGGAGATTCGCATAGCTACAAATGATCCTCTGCAAGATACGATCTCAATCGCAGTGACCATGGGCATTGATGACATTCCTACCCCTGTATTAGCAATGTATAAGAATCCAGCCTATCCGGGTTTCTACGAAATGATGATCGTGGATAGCCTGGGCATGTTGGATACCTTAATCTTGACCCATGATGGAGATACCCTGGAATTAACTGAAGTGGGTGTAGAAAGTTTCAGTTATTTAGCAACTGTGGAAATATCTGCTGAAGGACTTAATAGTTTTGAAATTTATGCGTCCAATTGGGTAGGCGACACTACTATTACAACAGAGATTACAGTGAGTTTGGCTAAAGGTGGTGCCAGTTGGCTGGCTCGAAGTCCGGATGACCAATTTGAGGTTAGTGGATCAGCCGGTAGCCTCAATTCTAATTTGCAACTGGCTATTTTAGATACAATTCTTAGTGCAGCTGATAATGCTCGTTACAAAGTATTGACAGATGGAATGACTTTGGCTGAACCGGTATTGGTTAGTATGCCCGCAGCAGGAGATAATCAGGCTATCTACATTCAGGATATGAATGGAAAATTCATTGAATTACCCTCAGTGACTGATGGGGAACGTGTGAGTGCCTGGACTGAAGGCATGGGTGCCTTCAAACTGGGGCCACGAACCATTATTGTTCCGGAAAAGAGTCAGCTCTCACAAAACTATCCTAATCCCTTCAATCCGATCACAACCATTGATTATGATATTGGATTTCTAGATGGTCTCAATCAGAGTATTGAATTCGGAATATATAATATTCTGGGACAGGAAGTCCGTACACTCATGAATACTCAGCTTCAACCAGGTCGATATTCAGTCACTTGGGATGGCTTGGACAATCATGGGAAGCAAGTGAGTGGTGGAATCTATTTTGCCAGGTTGATGACGGGTCAGGGATACGCTAATACTGTCAAAATGCTGTTGCTCAGGTAGGAGATGATGAGATGAAGAAAAAGACAATGATTCTTGTGTTAATCCTGCTAACTGTATTGATGGGGTGTCGGGAGAAGATTGATCCGGAAGCTGATGACTATGTTGAATATGGTTGGATCTTGTATGCAGAACGGGACTTCCATGGAGCTTATGCAGAGTTTCAGGAAGGGATCAGCCTGGACTCTCTCTATATAGATGGTTATAATGGTTCAGGGTGGTGTTATACAGAATTTAACAGTCCTGATACGGCTATTACCCATTTTAATAAGGGTCTGAATTATACTACGGTTAATGATCAGATTCGCTTCGAAATGCTGGCTGGTTTGGCACTTAGTTATCATGCGATCGGTGATTATACGCGGGCTATCTCGAAAGGGACAGAACTCTATGGCTTTCAACCTATATTCGAATTCACCTATGATTTACGGATAAATTATGTTGATATAGTCATTCTGGTGGCTGCTTCCCACTATGCTCAAGGCAGTTTTAGTGAAGCCTTGATCTGGGTTCAAAAATTAGAAGCGGACTTTTATGTTGATGTCAGCACTACTGAAGGGCGTGCCGAATTGATCATAAAGATTGAGGCATTGCAAAATCTATAGCTATTTTGGTCAATGATTGAGAATAACGAAAAATACTGAGATGAGAAAAATGATGAGATCACTAAAAATTGTTATGGCAGTTTCCATACTGTCTCTTTTTGTCTGGAATTGTTCCTCTAATACGCCCAGCACTCAGGTAGATCAGAAATTGAAGACGCTTTTTGAGAATAATGACAAATTTCAGAAAATGGCTATCAAAAAGATCAAAGCACTTGATAAGGATGTTGCCACACTCAAGAAGAACCAGAGTAAGCTTGGTAAACAGATTCCGGTTATCGTTAAGCAGATCAAGATTCTGAAAAGGGCTGTTGCTGCAAGTGGAAAAGGGGTAACTCCTGAAATGAAAGCACAGCTAGATTCGATTCTCATAAATATGGAGGCCCTGGAGCTGGAACTGGCACAGGTCAAGGAGATGGGACCAGTGGAAATGATTTTAGATACTCCTGAGGAAAAAGTCCCGCCGATTCTTATCAAAGGCTCCGACCAGGAGCGTATCTATCGTCAGTATGGTGAACCCCTTGAGCGCTACATAATGAATAACAATCAGGTATGGCTCTATGATAATGGTGTTGCTGTATTTGACATGAACGGTCGGATCGTTTCTATCGAATTCAAATAATCCAAATAAAATAACTACTGACTGAAAAGTCCCGGTCCCTGAGCTTGCTTGCCAGGTTCGTAGTCCCGACAGAATTGTCGGGACGAAGACTGGTCGAAGGACGGGGCTTTTTTATTTTAAGCAATTCCCCATCATTTTCTTGATATACACCTTTTGTACACCTATATTGTTTACGTGAACACAAAATATCAAATAATACCAATTGTACTTCAAAAGAATCTATATGAATTCAAAAGATGAAGGATGCATAGACTGTTTTGAGGTGTAATTGGTATAAAGCAGACAGAACGAGGAAGTGGGGCAGAAAAAGTGATCCAAAGAACGAGGAAACTTGAGCTTGAAGAAAGATTGATCCAGTATGCGATAGAACTTTTTGATCTTGTTGAAATAGCTCCCGCTGCAAGTGCAGGGAGGCCTGTTGGTCGACGATTTCTCCAACCTGATGCTTTACCTGCCATACGATATGGTGATGCACAAAATGCTAGCTCCCGTGTTGGTGGCAATCCATAAGGGGAAAAGAATGTTGACTAAAAAACAGCGTGAGCTTTACGAATATGTTTCACAGTTTATCCAAACCCACCAAATGGCACCGACTATTTCTGAGATTCGGGAGTACTTCGGTTTAGGATCAAATTTTTCCATTCAGAAGAAATTAGATATTCTCCGCAAAAAGGGTTATGTCAGTTTTGATAAAAGTAATACAGCCCGCAATATTCGCTTAACCGGGTTAGTTGGCGAAACAATGGTTCTCAATATTTTGGGTTTGGTCACTGCCGGTATTCCCATTGAGACCATTGAAGTCCCCGAACCAGTGGAGGTGCCGCGTTACCTCTTAAAGGGCACTGATAATTTTGCTTTAAAGGTGCGGGGGGATTCCATGATGGATGCCAATATTGAAGATGGGGATGTCATCATTGTCAAACCCCAAACCAAGGCGGAAAGTGGTCAAATCGTAGTGGCCACTATCAATGGTGAAGCCACGGTCAAAAAGCTGGATCTGCATCCCGGCAGCGTAACTTTACGACCCTGCAACCGTTCTGGTCAGTATAAACCTATCCATATCAGTGAGACTGATGAATTCGCTCTGAAGGGGGTTGTTGTAGGTTTATTGAGGCAATATCAAGCATGATTGCCTATCAATTACCCCGGCATTCATGCCGGGGAGTAGACGAATCTAAAAATTAAGGGCTTTAGCCCGAAAAGCGGAGATAGATAATTGGCATTTCTCAAAATATGGATACATATGGTCTGGACGACTAAGAATAGAACACCATTGCTTAAGAAAATAGTGCGTTCCACTGTATTTAAGCATATTCGTGACAATGCTAGAAATAAAAAGATCTTTGTGGATAGCATTGGTGGAGGCCAGGAACATATCCATCTGCTTATTTCCTTAGGGGCGAAACAAACTATATCTGAGATTGCCCAGTTACTCAAAGGTGAATCATCATTTTGGATCAACAAAGAAAAGCTGGTTCAAGGTAAATTTGAGTGGCAGGATGATTACTATAGTGTTTCTGTTGGGGAAGGTGAGGTGGATCGGGTCCGGCAATACATCCAGAATCAAGATGAGCATCACCGCAAAAAGACATTCTCAGAAGAATACCAAAAATTTATTACTAAGAGGCTAAGATCATGAGTATTGGGCTAAAGTCATTGTGTATAAAGTGTACTAATATCCCCGCCTTTTAAGGCGGGGTAAGTATAGGATTATGAAATATCTCGACTGGACTCAAAGTAATTAATCAGGTATGTAGAGTCCTAGGGGGAGCTGCGGTGCCAAATATTTGGTATCAATTACCCCGGCATTTATGCCGGGGGTGAGAGAAACCTGAAACTTAAAGGGGCTTTAGCCCAAAAAGGATCAACTCAAAAATCTAAAATGCGCTATCCTTCAATCCATAGTCCCGTTACCACCATACTCCGTGGTCCTCGAGGAAGAACCAAAGTGGTGCTGGGATCTGCACCTCTGGGAAGGTGTAAAGTACATGCATCTGCTATGTTGCCTGAACGAAAAATCAAACCTGCTTCCGTAAAAGAATATCACCTCCGGCATATTTCTGTTCCCCGCAAGCGATTGGCAAGCCAAAGCATGCAGCTAGCAGCGTCTGAATCTCTTGCTGTATTTTAACTCCTGAATTCTGACTCCTGACTTCTGTCTTCTGACTCCTGCCTTCTTATGAAAGATGTACTCCATATTGAGGTGCCCTCGTTCCCGGCCACGGTAGAACAGGCTGTTAATCGAAGCTATCGCAATCGACCCGTGGTGGTTTCTTCCGGGTCAGGAGGAAGAGCTATCGTGCTATCTGCTTCTGGTGAAGCCCGCCATGAGGGTATTAATAGAGGGATGTTTCTCCGACAGGCACTCAAGTTGGAACACCGACTCATTATAGTGGATTCCAATCCTGAATTATATCAACGAGCTATGGATGCCATCACAACCCGCTTGTCTCAATATTCACCCTATGTAGAACCGCTGTGCTATGGCCAGGTTGCCATTGATATGACGGGTACAACACGTTTGCTGGGGCGTATTAAGGACAGTGCGTACCGCATGCACAAAGATATTCGTGATGCCTATCATTTAACCTCCAGTATAGGCATTTCTGTGAACAAACTGGTTTCCTCTGTTGCCGCTCGATATATCCGCCAATATGCAGAGCTTTTCGATGTTCTGCCTGGAAATGAACGCACTTTCCTGGAACCCCTGGAACTCAAGATGCTGCCGGGTGTTGGTCAGACTACAGACCGGGTTCTGCTGGAAGAACTGAATTTGCAGACCATTGGTATGCTGGCTGCTGTTCCCATCGATAAGCTTGTCCTGGTTATTGGTAAGAGTGCACTAGTCTTACATCAGCAGGCCCTGGGTGTCGATAACAGCCCCGTATTACCACCGGAACAGCGTTTGGAGATCAAAGCAGAGTATACCTTCGGTGAGGACACAAATGACGATCATTTGATCGCTGGGGTAGTCTATTATCTCCTTGAGGGAGGCTGTACTCGTTTACGTCAGCAGAACCAGAAAAGTAACAGTATACGTGTCTTTTGCCGCTATTCTGACAGCAAAGTAGCCACCCGCACTATTCGTTTACCGGAACCAACTCATGCAGAATATCTCATGTATTATCATACCCAAAAGATTTTCGAGCAGCTATTCGAGCGCCGTACCCGAATTCGTTATCTTTCCATTGGTTTTGAAAAGCTTACCCAGTCAGCCCACCAGACCAGTCTTTTTTCCCAAGTCATCAATCCCGACGCTGCCAGACATAGTGCCCTTCATCAAGTCATGGATGATCTACGGGAAAAGCATGGTTATGATGTGTTAAGGTTTGGTTTAACGCAAGCTGTTGAGTTAGAAGTTAGAACCCCATCAAACCCATAATATGCTCCCCTTAGAAGTCCACAGTCACTACTCCTTACTGAGAGGGACATTATCCCCAAAGCATTTATGTAATTTCATGATCAAAAAGGGATATACGCAGTTTGCCATTGCAGATACCAACAATCTGTATGGCATGATCTATCTCTATCAGACGGCCCTGGAACATGGCCTGGATATGATCATTGGTGCCACTTTGGATGATACTCACAATCGCAAGGCTGTTCTACTGGTCAAAAATGATGTGGGCTATGCCAATCTCTGCCGTCTTATCACCCAAAGACATACCGAAGAGGGCTTCGATCTCAGCAAAGCTTTGCCAGGTCATCTGGATGGTCTGGTGATGATCACCACAAATCGCAATCTGCTGCATGGTTACCGCCTTGAGGATACTTATGTCTCTTTGGGACCGGGGAGTTACAGCTTGTACCGCTGGGCTAAAGCGGAGGGCTTGCCCACCGTCGCTAATATTCCTACCTACATGGGGTCGCCACAAGGGCATCAGTTGCACCGGATCATGCGGGCCATTGATCTCAATACCAAGCTATCCCGCTTGCCGAAAGATGAATTAGTGCCCTTAAATAATTATCTGCATAGTCGCGAGGAAACTCGGGATGTGCTGCCCTTTGCAGAAGACGCCATGGATCGCACTCTGGAGGTGGCAGCCAAGTGCCAATGGCGACCTGATCTGAACAACTTTGTTTTCCCGGAGTCCAATGATGCCCGTGATTTTCAGAAACTGAAGAACCGTGTTTATTTGGGTGCCCGGGAACGATATGGTACCATTACAGATCGTATTCGGGATCGCATTGAGCATGAGTTAATAACAGTCAAAGAAAAACACTTCTCAAATTATTTTCTCATTGTCCAGGATATTGTTCAACAATCGCCCATTACCTGCGGGCGGGGGAGTGCTGCTGCCAGCATTGTTGCCTATACTTTAAAAATCACCCATGTGGATCCCATCCGGCATAATCTCTTTTTTGAGCGTTTTCTGTCTCCGGGACGCAAGGATCCACCGGATATCGATGTAGATTTTCCCTGGGATACCCGTGATGACGTATTGAATTATACTTTTAAAACCTATGGTGACTCCCACTCGGCCATGATCTGTAATCATGTGACCTTCAAGGCACGGGCTGCCATCCGTGAAGTAGCAAAGGTCTATGGCCTGACGGAGAGCGAGATTGGTATTGTAACCAAACGGCTTTCCCATCTCTGGTATGTAAGTGATCCCTTTAAAGAACTGGCTACAAATCCATTGCTCAGCGATCTGGATCTCCAGGATCCCTGGCCGGAGATTATCCGAAATGGTTTCTATCTGGCCGGATTTCCCCGTTATCTCAGTGTTCATCCCGGCGGGGTGGTCCTGACACCTGATGAAATATGTAGTTATGTTCCGATTCAACGGGCTCCCAAAGGGGTCCAGATCATTCAGTGGGAGAAAGATCAGGCGGAAGATTTCGGATTGGTGAAGATCGATCTATTGGGGAATCGTTCACTGGCCGTTATTCGGGATATTCTGGCAGATGTTCATGAGCATTATGGTGTTGATATTCCATATTGGAAATTGAACCCGCATGAAGATCTGCGGACCCAGGAGCTTATTCGCACAGCCCGCACCATGGGGTGCTTTTATGTGGAGTCACCGGCTACCCGCCAGCTGTTGAGTAAAATGCAGACCGGCGATTATGAAAATCTGGTCATTGCCTCAAGTATTATCCATCCGGCTGCCAATAAATGGATTCGTGAGTTTGTGCATCGGCTCCATGGAGGTGACTATGAGCCACTTCATCCCTTACTTGATGAGACCCTGAAAGAAACCTATGGCATAATGGTTTACCAGGAAGATGTAACCAGAGTTGCTATGCGTTTGGCCGGATTTGATGCTGATGAAGGGAATGAACTGCGCAAGGTCATGTCCAAGAAGCACAAGGAGGTGAAACTTAGGGATTATTGCGAGAAATTTGTCACAGGGGCGCGGAAAAATGGGGTAGCTGATGACGTTATTGAGACTTTGTGGGAAATGATTATGTCCTTTTCAGGATATTCTTTCTGTAAGCCGCATTCAGCATCTTATGCCTTGGTTTCCTTTAAATCAGCTTATCTGAAGGCACACTATCCGGCAGAGTTTATAGCTTCAGTAATGAGCAATCAGGGTGGTTACTATTCGACATTCGGTTATTACTCTGAAGCACGTCGACTGGGTCTAAAGATATTATTGCCCAATATCAATGTTTCTGAGATCAGGCATACAGGGATGAACGATTGGGTGCAGATCGGATTTATGCAGCTTAAAGGAATCAAGCAGATAGCGTTGGAATACATTGTCGCTGAGCGTAAATCGAATGGTCGCTTTACATCATTTGAGTCCTTTTTGAGACGAATGCCTGAATTGGATCAATCAGATGTGCGCATACTTATTAAGGCTGGTTGTTTTGATGGGGTGGAGGGTATGGAAGCAAGGCCCAGGCTTATGTGGTATTTGTATCAGGCCCGTGCTGGGCAGCAGCATCGGGAAAAACCGGTTTCTCTATTAGAATTGAACGGGCGCAACGCTTATTATGTCCCGAATATTGGTGCTTACTCCCAAAAGACCATGCTCATGCATGAGACTGATGTTCTGGGCTTTCTTATCTCACGTCATCCCTTGAGCTTATATGAAAAACTGTTGCAACTCTTATCCTACGTACGAGCCTGTGATCTCCACCGGTATATTGGGTAGGAAGTGCCTGTCATTGGTTGGCTCATCACTGGCAAGGTGGTTCACACCAAGCATGATGAACCTATGGAATTCATTAGTTTTGAGGATACAACAGCCATCTATGAAACTGTATTCTTCCCAAAAGTATACCGCAAATTCTGTCGCATGCTCAGTAATGCCCGACCCTATCTCTTACGGGGGCTTGTAGAGGAAGATTACGGGGCTATCTCTCTGACAGTCAAGCAGATAGAGTTCCTGGATAAGGTACGTATTCCGCGCCGAATCGACCAAACACTGTTTAGCAGTTTGCACCCAACCCGCCCCTCCACCCTGCGGGCACCTCCCCAAGGGGAGGGCTAATTGCCGTCAAGTGGATTATTGCTCTGGTGGTACGGATATCCCCTCCTAGGAGGGGTGGCACAGCGAAGCTGTGTCGGGGTGGGCTTATCCATAAGCACAAACTCCTGACCCTCACAACGGATGGCTAAAAAATATTTGCATTTGTCGAAAATATACATATACTTGCACATATATGTGTGGAGGTGATTATGGGACAAGTAACCATATACTTGGAAAAACAAGTTGAAGAAAAGATGAGAAGTAAAGCAAAAATTGAGAACCGTTCATTGAGTCAATGGATAGCTTCGTTGATCAAAGAAAAAGTTGATAACGAGTGGCCGGATCATATAGCAGAAATGTCAGGTCAGTGGGAAGATTTCCCGGATTTGGAAGAGTTAAGGTCAGAGATTGGTGCTGATACAGAGAGAGAGGAGATTTAAGTGTTTGTTCTTGATACTAACACCTTAATCTATTTCTTCAAGGATCAAGGTAAGGTGAAATCAAAACTACTTGCGCAATCTCCACAGGATATTGGTATCCCTACCATAGTCGTCTATGAACTGTTTGTGGGAATAGAAAAGTCACCTTTTTCTGAGAAACGCAGCGAACAGCTTCACCAGTTGATCAATACGGTCAATCTCTTACCATTTGATTTAGCGGCTAGCATTCATGCAGCGCGGATCAGAGTACATCTGGAGAGCATTGGCAAGAAAATTGGTCCATTGGATACAATGATTGCTGCAACGGCTAGAGCAAATCAAGGAGTGTTGGTTACTCACAATACAAGAGAATTTGCACGAGTGCCTGATTTACTACTTGAGGATTGGTATGTTTGAATCATTTCAGGAGTTTGGTGGTAATAATCACACAGTGATAGCATCATATTTGTTGTTTACGATACTCAGTTCTAGAAGATATTTTACCGATTAATCACTATCCAGGTACGCTTACAACTTATGTATTATTAAGGGTTAAGGCTGGTCACAATTAACAAGGGATTTTAAGTCCTATGGCATATCCCTGTAACTGTATATGTATCAGTGATATACAGTGATCAGAGATTTAGCGTGTGCACTATGTGAGCAGTA
>JAUVKO010000041.1 GCA_030596225.1 Fidelibacterota bacterium | reverse complement strand
TTCACATCATTATGTCCCTTAACTATGAGAATATCATCTGGCATAATATCAGCTTTGAGAAATACTTTGGATCCCGAAAGAGCCTGGATAGTTATATCTTTACGAACAGCACGACCATCTTGTTCTATAAATACATACTGTGTAATTCCATCGTCCTGTACAAGATTGAGGGGAAAAACAAGGGCTTCATCAAAAGACTCAAGCACAATACGAACATCTGCGACCAACCCCAATTTGAGGCCACTCACATTCCCGCTTATGCGCACCTCCACATCATAATTATTAGAGAAATCCTTAGGTGCTAAACCAACTCTCAGAACTTTTCCTGTGAAAATGCGATCAGGGAAGGTCTTAAAACTAACCTGAGCTTGTTGCTCCTCTTTGATCTGTCCAATACGTGCTTCCGGAACAGGTACGATGATCTTTAGATGATCCATATCAGCCAATACCAGGGGTGGCAGCATAGCAGCGCCGGGAGCAACCAGATCACCAATATTCAGGTTTTTTGCGACGATCCAGCCATTAAATGGTGCTGTCAAGGTCGTGTTATCCATAGATTTTTTTGCCTGAGTATATCCGGCTCTGGCATTATCCCGGCCAAGGCGAGCCATTTCGAACTGATCAGATGAAATGACATTTGACTTAAAAAGTGAACGGGAGCTTTCCAAATCACGTTTTGATTTCTCATACATGGATTTGGCCTGGATGTACATGGTTTCATATACATCAGTTTCAATACTCGCCAAGCGTTGATCTTTCAACACATAATCACCAATATGAACCCATATTGAGTCTACCTGTCCACCGGATTGAAAAAGTAAATTAACCTGATTTTCAGACACAACACGACCAATACTGTGATAATCGATCTGGAAATGTTCATACGCGACTGTGTCTATGGCTACCGGTACTTTTGTTTCTAACTGTTCTTTAGTATCGGACTGTGCTCCACAACCCACAAGTACAATAAATATGAATGCGGTTAACATTGCCATAGTTGTTGTTTTGTTTGTTCTCATTATTCTTCTCCAAGAGCACGAGCGAGTGACGCACGAGCACTGTTATATTCAAAATATGCTTGATAAAGTCCAAGTTCAGCTTGATCACTGGCACTTTGCGCATCCAGAACCTGAAGCTGACTGGCCATACCTTGTTGAAAAAGGCGCTGAGCCATATCCACGCCCTTGCGAGCTTGTCCCACTCCCTTTAGACCGGCTTCAATCTTTTTGGATGATTCGAGGATGCTCAGATAAATACTTTTGAGTTCAAGGAGTAGATTTTCTTTAACATCCTGTTGTTGGTATTCAGATTTACGATGATCAGCTTTGGCTTTTTGGACTCGTGCTGTAGATCCAAAACCATTAAATATGGGGAGATTGAACCCTATAGCCAGTGATGAAGATTCCCTGAATTTAGCATCTTCATAGTTTCCATCATTATATGGCAGCATCTGCTGATAGGAGCCGGTCAGAGCCACAGACGGCATAAATTCAGCCTTCACCATAAGAATATTTTCCAGCATGAGGCGGACATTGGCATTCAACTGGTCCAGCATAGGTTGCCCGGCCAGCATTTTCCGCTCCAGATCAGCCAGCACCAGATCACTTTTGATCTCTACCTGAAGTTCACCCACGGTTTGGATGTCTTGCCCAATACTAAGACCACAGCTGCGTTTTAAGGCTGCATAGGCCAGTTCACGTATCTTACGAGCATTACTCACCATGGTGGTCTGATTGGCAACTTGCACATCCGCACGAATGACATCGAATTCTGCTGTTTTTCCCTGAGCGTAAAGGGCGGTCACGTTAGCCAGATTTTGATTCATAACCTGCAGAGAATTTTCCATGACTGAGATCATTCTGTCAGCCAGAAGAACCTGATAAAAGGTTTTCTTAGTATTTTCGATAACTGAGAGTCGGGTAACTTTCGCAGCAGAATTGGCCAGGTCGCCATAAACATTTGCCCCTCGAATAGCAGCAATGACCCGTCCCTCAAACAGAGGTTGGGTGAGATTCACACCATAGACCATAGTATTATCTGTTCCGAAAGCCAAGTCCACTGGCACCAGTTGAACCCCGGTCAGCTGCAGGTTGTTGTTGGTAACATTACCGAAAGGATCAATATATGGAACCATATTTCCTGAATCGTCTGTGAGAGGAACCGGATTCCCAAGAGCATCGATTACGCCAAAAGGCACTGGAAATGACATGGGTTGTGAAGCGATGGAAAAGCTGTGAGAGATTTGTCCAAAAGCTGAGATAACCGGTAATGCTGATGAAAAAGCTTCCTTCCGCTGAGCTCTGGCTTTCACCAGGTCTTCCTGGGCGTTTTGCATGCTTACATTGTTCTCAAGCGCCAGATCAATCGCCTTCTCCAGGCTTAATTCCAGTGTTTCAGAATATCCACTACCGAACAAACCAAGTATGATAAATAGGATTCTTAGAGATTTATTCATGACTTGCTCCAAATAGAAAGATGTCAACGATCTCTTCCGGATCAATCTCATTTTTATTTATCTCTCCAGAACTAAGTGCTCTAAATTGTCCATGGATCATCCCGACCAATAAGTTGGTATAAGACTTTGCTGATCCGGGTTTAATCCTGTTGGCATCGATCGCCTGTTGAAATTCCTTGATAAGCATATTATTGAGCTTCTGCATTTTCTTGTATAATTCAGGGTTACCCAAATGCGTTATTTCGCGAATGATATTTCTATGTTGAGATATCATAAGACGCATGTAATCTTCGTGTTGATCATAGTAATCAAACTGTGTGGTAACGATAAGACGCAGACGTTCGATAACATCGGTAACATCATGTAATTGATTCTGAAGATACTCTTGTGCATCTTCAATTACATACTTGATACTGGATAGTAAAAGATCATCCTTATTCTCAAAATAATTATAGATTGTGCCTTTGCCGAACTCAGCTAAAGCGGCGACATCCTCAAGTTTTGTTTCGTTGAATCCTTTTCTGGCAAACAAGTGGACAGCCGCCTCTATGATTTCGTTACGGTGTTGTCTACGTTCCCGTTCTTTACGAGATAGCTGTTTTTGATCTGGCTTAATATTCATTATTCGACTCCCGGGTCATATTTAAGCCTAAAGGGTCAGTTATGCAATAATTAAAATGGTTCGAGATCGCTACAGTCGTTCCTCCTTCGTGAAGACTATCACAGGTTATTCTTACAAAACCATATAATGAGTCTTTGCGAACACTTCGACTTCGCTCAGCACAAGCTCCGTGAAATAATCTCACAATCTCAATAGCCCCGGGTTTTAACCCGGGGTAGAAGGATACTCATTTCAAGGTTTTGTGAGTAGGGGCATCTATTAAGACATGTGCCTACTCACAAAACCAGATCGCCGCGGTCGTTCCTCCCTCGCGAAGACTATTTGGGATGATTCCGTATAATTTATTCAAAAAGATTTTAACATATACTATCACAGGCACGGGATTTGAATATCTTCGACCCATGATTAATATTTTATCCAGCGATCGATTTCTGCACCATGATACCGGATTTGGTCATCCGGAACGCCCTGAACGTCTCAATGCCTGTATCAAAGGCATTCAGCGAATTGAGCACAGTGATGTTATTAACTGGGTTGAACCACGCCGTGCCAGTGTGGATGAACTCAGGCTGGTCCATTCTCAATCCCATATTCTCAATGTTAAGAATACTGCTGAGCGTGGTGGCTTCAATTTGGATCCGGATACACCGGTCAGCCCCGAAAGTTATGATATCGCCTTACAAAGTGCTGGCGCCTGGTTAGACGGAATCGATCGTATCATTGAGAACAAAGAATCCTCTTTCATCCTTTCCCGCCCTCCGGGACATCACGCTGAGCGTGAACATGCTATGGGATTTTGTCTTTTTAGCAATTGTGCTATTGCCGCCAATTATGCTACTCAGATAAAAGGCATTGATCGCATCGCAGTTTTGGATTGGGATGTTCACCATGGCAACGGAACCCAGCATATTCTTGAATCTGACCGGCAGATGGCCTACTGCTCACTGCATCAATGGCCATACTACCCCGGAACAGGTGCTGAACATGAGCAAGGCGATTTCAATAATGTTTTGAATATTCCTTTAGCAGCAGGTTCTGGAAAAGATGAATACTTTAGCGCTTTTGATAAAAAGGCAATCCCATTTCTAAAAGCCTGGGAACCGGAGTTGCTTATCATCAGTGCCGGTTTTGATGCCAGTCAGAATGATCCTTTGGGTGGGATGCAACTCCTGCCGGAACATTTTGCCGAATTCACCCGATATTGCCTGGACATTTCCCCACACCTGCTGATCGGTTTGGAAGGTGGTTATGATCTCAATGACCTGACTAATTGCACACAGGCAGTTGCAGAGGTATTGATTGAGAATGGGGATAAATAGTACGAGTTTGTCTTCAGACTCTTCGCCCCTCGCTCTTTGTCCCTCGACTCCGCTCGGGATGACGGCTCGGGGAAACCAATTCCATACTGAACAACACCAAAGCATTCCGGATAACAGCAAATTATATCTCCATATCTTCATAGCCAATAGACAGCCTCGTCATCCCGAGCACTTCGGCGGAGTTTATACTGAGCGTAGTCGAAGTACTCAGTACAGGCTTTGTCGAGGGATATAAATTCCCATGCTAGATACTCGTAGACAAGCATCCAGGTTACTGGGGAAATTGCAAATCTCGTCAACCAGAAGATTCGTAAAACTGCTTATCTCTGCACTCGTTGCAGCCAGTATTGCATTTATCCCGGAATACAGCGGTTTGGACCCGGCCCCCATGTGGACTCTGTTTATTCTGATCTTTGCAGCCGGTTTATGGGTCAGCGAGGCAATCCCCGCCTTTGCCGTGGCCATTCTGATCATCGGGTTGGAAATCCTCATTCTGGGACGACCGGGCGGTGTGTTTGCAACCGGACCTAAAGATTGGCAGATCTTTGTTGCCCCCTGGTCCAGCCCTATTATGTGGTTATTCCTGGGAGGCTTTGTGCTGGGTCAGGCTGCCCAGACTACCGGTTTAGACAGGATGATGGCCCGGTTTGTCTTGCGCGGATTTGGGACTCGTCCTGCCGTTATTCTTCTTGGTGCCATGGGGATCACCTTTATGTTCTCCATGTTCATGTCTAATACGGCAACTACAGCTATGATGATGTCAGTTATGGCCCCTGTGATCGCTGCTCTGGATAAAAAGGATCCTTTTGTAAAAGCACTCCTTTTGGGTATCCCCTTCTCAGCAAATGTGGGTGGTATGGCAACTATTATCGGTAGTCCACCAAATGCCATTGCGGCAGGTCTTCTATCTGAAACGCATAACATTGACTTTGTTCAGTGGATGATGGCCGGCTTACCACCTGCTATTATTTTATTTTTCATCATTTGGCTGTATTTGAAATTTGCTCATCCGTCCATGAATGAGAGCCTGGATCTGCGTGGACTGGAATGGGAAACACGTACCGGATCATTGCTGCCCATGTGGAAACGTATGCTGGTTTTCCCGGTTTTCATGGTAACTGTCCTCTTATGGATGACCGGTCCCCTGCACGGTATGCCTACGGCTGTGGTTTCATTCCTGCCTATTACCATCTTCGCCGTTACGGGAATTCTTAATGCTACAGATATACGACGGCTCCAATGGGATGTTCTATTATTGCTAGCCGGAGGTTTATCATTAGGTATTGCCATTCAGAAAACCGGTCTCGCTGATTGGCTATTAGGTCTGCTACCCATTGGATCTCTGGGGGTCATGGCTCTCGCCTTCTTATTGGCATATATTACCATGCTTTTATCTAACTTCATGAGCAATACTGCCGCCACCAACATTCTGGCTCCCCTGGGAATAGCTGTCGCGGTTGGATTTGAACCCATTATCGTAATCCCACTGGCTCTAGGTGCCTCCGTTGCCATGGGTCTACCGATTTCAACCCCACCCAATGCTATTGCATTCGCTACAGGAGATTTAAAATCCACTGATTTCCTGAAAGGTGGACTCCTGATGGGAATTCTGGGACCGGCGGTGGCAGTGATCTGGGTTTATTGGTTACTTGGCTAGGGCGGGATTTCTTCTAATTCAAGATTCATGATTTTCCATGGAGGGGCGGATTATAATCCGCCCGTACAAATATGGAGTAAAAATCTTCCCTTCTTGAACCCGCCCTAGTTGTTAATTCCTTCCGAAATATTGTTTCTTAATATGGGTAGCGAAAATTATTACTCCCAACAGAAGACCGCTGAATAGCAGCCAATAGGGATAATTGAGTAACTGTTCATCGGTCTCAAGTCTGTTTATGTTCCAAAAATAGCTTGTAAGTATAATTAATCCGGCAAGCAGTTCGCCAAACCACTCCCATCGATTCAGATGAAAGGCCTGCTTAAAATGTTGTTCAAAAAGCAGGATACTAATGCCGCAGATACAAGGGCCAGCGAGACTAGAATGGGACTGATAACCGGACCAGTCCAGGGTAAAGGGATGAGAAAAAGAATGTCCCAGGTGAATAGTGACTCAGGCCAAGCAATTAAGATTTTGAGCCAGATATAGTAGAATATGTCAAATATACCGAAGGCTAAAAGGAAGTTCCAGATAAAGACCTGAGCTTATAATACCAATTACACCTCAAAACAGTCTATGCATTCTTCATCTTTTCCAGTTTTACTGCTCTTAAAATTTCACCCATAGCTCAAGCTATGCTTAAAATTTAAAGATTGTAAAACAGAAAAATCTTTTGAATTCATATAGACTCTTTTGAAGTACAATTGGTATAAAAGGTTCATTAGAAAGAGTACAATTATAACGATTTTGGTCGGTTTTTTTTGTATCATAATGTTGCTGGTTTATTAGATTTGGCAAAATTTTAAAAGGAGCGAAAATGAAAATAACAATGATGACTACACTAATGATTGTTTTTATGATAAGCAGTATTACTCCGGCTGATCATATCGATACGGACAGATTACCTCTGGGAGATGAAGCAAAAAGATATCATTATGTTAAAGCCCAGTTAAATAAAATCCTTGATACAGATAACAATACTATCGTAAACAAAGAAGCGATGATTGATGCTCTTGCTTTAAAACGGATTGTTATGGTAGGCGAAACACACACTAATCAAGATCATCACGATATGCAGCTTGATATCATTCGCGGCCTGCATGAAAAAGGTAAAATGGTCATCCTGGCCCTTGAAATGTTCAATCCCTCCCAGGATTCACTTCTGGAGCAATGGACAGCAGGAAAAATGACTGAGGATGAATGGTTGAGAGCTGAAGGGTTTTTTGTTACCTGGGGTCATAATTACCGCTATTATAAGGGAATATTTGATTACTGCCGTGACAATAAGATTGCCATAAAAGGTGTAAATGCACTCCCAAATTTTGCTTCAAAGATCAACAAGGTTGGTATTGCCGGCCTTAGTGATGAAGAACGAGCTGCTATTCCAAACATCCATCTGGAAAACGAGGAACATCGTTTCTTTTTTGCTTCAGCCACTCAGGGAATGGATGCGACTATGCCGGCCTTTTTTCCCAATATGTATGCAGCCCAAAGCCTTTGGGATACTGCCATGGGTGAAGGTTCTATTAAACATGCTCTGGCAAATCCTGACGCTGTTATTGTAACACTTGCCGGAAGTGGTCACGTTATTTACAATTTCGGTATCGGTCGGATTATTCAGGATCGTTCTGAGTTGTCTTTCGCTTCAGTCGTAGCCGTCGGTGTTGATGAAGAAGTTGAAGAGTTTGGCATGATGAAAGTCCGCCGCCATCTGGAAAAAGAAAAAGCAGATGACCTGGCAGCAAAAAACAAAAAAGTAAAAACAGGTTTCTTTAAAAGACTTTTCGGTGGTAAAAAAGATAAATCAGAGGTCAAAGAAGTAGAAATGTCTGCCATGGAAAATGATAAACCTGGCATGCCTCACACGTCCATGGACAATGTTAAGAGCGAAAAAAGTAAAATGCCGGCGATGAATGAAGATGCTAAAAAAAGCCCCATGGGCATGAAAAAATCCGATAAACCGGGAATGCCAATGGGCATGGAAATGGGCGACGACACTCCTTATAAAATTGTTACTCGTTCTTTGGCAGATTATATCTGGGGCAAACCCCTCATGACCAAAGAACTCTATCCATCATTAGGATTTTCAACAAGAATGCAAGGAACTGACAGTCTGCTTATCAGCCGTGTTTTGCCGGAAACCATTGCCTGGGAAAATGGCCTGGAAAGAGGCGATATAATTATTAATATTGATGGGAAAAGCTTTACAGAATTAATTGAGTATAAAATTTACATGACCACTAAGAACTGGGATGATGAAATTACCTTTTCCCTGATTCGTGACGGAAAGAAAAAGACACTCAGCTTCATTATTGAACCGCTGGAAGATGATTGTCCCTGTGATTAGGAATTAAGACTAAGGATTAAATTATAATAAATGGCTCGGAATTTCCGGGCCATTTTTTTTATCCGCCTTCGCGAGCTTGATAAAAGGCAGTGGATTATGAGTCCTAGGTCTTTTGAGCTATATAGGGGCTAGCGGGGAGGGTGTGTCCATTTTGTGCCCAAAATGAAAGAGCCCTGAGAATCTGGGCTCTTTTAGTACTATTGTTGGGTTTTCTTGGTATCACTACAAAGGCAAGCAGAAGGACAATCGGCAGAGGTCCAAAGTAAGTGCTAGTGCCACCAATATTTAATCGAAATTATCTAGACAGGGACTTTCTGCAGTTTCGAAGCTTACTTTTTGTCACCTCACGGCCGGATCGCTGGGAGTGTGGGGATAGTCTGGCTTACGCTTCTGAAAAGATAAAATTTCAGGCTTTTGAATCACTCCAGCATCAATGTTCACAGCTCGCTTTATGGTCTCATTTTGTTGCCAGTTCGCATGTCCTTCTATCACTGCTGGTAAATGAACGACCAGGGCACCAGAGATAGACCGTGAAGCACTTTGCCAGAGATAACTCGGTGTATGATCTACAGCATAATAATCTACCGTTCCAACTTTAAACATTGGATCGCTGAATGTGGTTGGCTTGGCAAAGAAAAATCCCATTCCTTCGTCGCAACTGACATCGATGATCAAAGAACCTGTCTTGAGGAATGATCGTTCCTCTTCATTCACAAAAAGGGTGGGATTTTCCGGATCTTGAAAGGTGCCGTTCACTATGATATCAGATTGGCGAATTAGATCATTCAATGGTTGGGTGGATCCATCGTGTTCCACCACCACCATACGTGCTTCACCTTCATTGCCTTCCCGGATACGAATATAATGACAATCTAAGACCTCCTCACGAATTTCGTGATCGGGACGCTGGATACAAATGGTGATGTCTCTATACCCCCGTGCCTTGAGAGCGTAAATGGCTCCCCTGCTAACTGCGCCAAAACTAAAAATAATTACCTTACGTTGCCTTCCGTAATGACCGTCGATTCCCTTGAGTTGCAGCGCATGTAACACTGCACAATAGCCAGCCATTTCATTGCTCTTATAAAAGCTGTGACGACCAATCTGTTCATTAGGACCCCATACGAACATATCCTCAAAAGCAATGAGCGTTTGCTTACGGTCTATGGCAACTTGAGTGAGAGATTTCTGTTGAACACAATGTGGCCAGCCCCACAAGATCCCACCTTCACGAAGCTCTTCTAGGTCGGCTACCACTGGTTTTGGAAGGATTACATTACCAATGTCGGCTAATAACTCATCACGTGAAGCGATGCCACCTACTTGCTCAGCTAATTCTGCATCGTCCATTCCAAATCGTTTTCCATAGCCTTCTTCAAATATTAGCTGACGGCGAACTTTCTCAGATAGACGCGTTAAGTGCTCTAGATGAATCGGGACACGTCGCTCATCCTTCTTTTTTGATGTGCCTATAATCCCAAATTTCAGTTTATCCAAACCGTTACCTCTTTTCTAATCAATTAACGGGTATCTCTTTGGGGAAGCCCTTTCGACTTTCAAAAGGGTTCAATACTATACCTTGTAAATCTTTATCGTTAGAGCCGTTTTTTCTGTGAATTTCAGGTTGACTCCAACCTATCGACTGTGAACCTTTTGTGTGTGATACCAATTACACGTCAGAAAAATATATAGAATCATATTTTTAGCTCTTTTTCTCTCGATTTTTCTTCACGGCTGGATCCATTTTGATCTCTTGTTTAAGGACTTTCTCTTGTTCTTCAACAGCTGTGCGTTTTTAAAGCATTTCGGACTAAATCGGTCTGAAGTTAAGAGAAACCTTTTCGAGCTCCAACTCATTAAGCAAACAACTCTTTTCTCCACAGATAACAGATAACAGATCTTATATCGAGTTGTTATTGTCTCAAAAAGGGTGTCTCATTATTAAGGCACTATTTAGCAATCTCATAAACGACGGTTATAAAGTCTCATGATACATGTCGTTACCGGCGACATGTATCGTGAGGATTATACCGTGAGGCGGATTCCAGAATTATGCCGATTCTACTTGGTGGCTGTTTCCCAAAGAGATGAAATTGGTGCCGCATACAGGCCATTGCCCAGCGATATCACACGATCTCCGATATACAGCACAACTCCCATTGAAAGCTGATTACCAAGTAACCTTTGCAGTCTTTTTAGACCAATAAAATCATTCTCCCTGATCGTTGCACTTGCTTTGACCTCAACCCCTACGATTTTCCCGTGACTATCTTCCAGAACCACGTCCACCTCATATCCATCCCTATCACGAAAATGGAAGAACTCAATATCCTCGTTTATCCAGCTGGCTTGACGTCTTAACTCATTGTATACAAAGGTTTCAAGGATATGCCCAAACTTTCCTGGATCATTTTGTAATTGTTTGGTTGAAATATTCATTATGGAACAGGCAAGTCCTGTATCTGTCAGATGCACTTTGGGTGTTTTTACTAAACGTTTTATCCTATTCCTGAAAAATGGTTGTAGAAACTCAACCATAAATATCCGATTCAACAGCTCAGTATAGTGTTTAAGTGTAGGTTTAGATAATTGGAAAGCGGGCGCTATTTCTGATACGTTAATAAGTTGTGCTGTTTGGTTGGCCAGCATCTTCAACAATTTGGGCATTGATTCAATATTATGAATCTTTGTAATATCCTGAAGATTACGCTCAATGATTGTAGCAGTGTAATTACGATACCAAGTCCTATTTCGAGTAATATCTACTCGTTTAAATGGCTCAGGATACCCCCCGCGAACAACCCGATTTAATATTCCATCATAATCAATTTCTGCATCCCTTGGGACGAATGCGCCAGTGAACATCTGTGAAATAGCATTCATCTCGGATGACTCTATTTCTACCTGTGACAAAGGATGAAGACGTAATATTTCCACCCGTCCCGCCAAAGAATCAGATACCTTTGGTAATAGCATTAGATTTGCTGAACCTGTCAGAATAAACCGTCCAGGTTCTCTATTCTCATCTATTGCTTTCTTAAGGGTCCTGAATATCTCTGGTACTATTTGCACTTCATCCAGGATACACTTTCCGGGCAGGCGATTAACAAATCCTATGGGATCTAGTCTTGCAGCTGTCAGAGTTGTTTCATCATCAAAAGTATAATAGGAATATTCACCCCCTAACATCTTCGCCAGGGTTGTTTTTCCGCTTTGCCTGGCGCCGTGAATTAGAACGGCTGGTGTATCAATAAGAGCTGCTTTCAAGTTTTCCATCAAATATCGCGGATATATCTTTGGTCTATTCATATTGGCCAATTATAACATATAGCATCGGCTAATTCCAAATATTAATCTCGGCTAATTGAAAATATATGGTCGGCTATGTTAAAATGGGAATCCGCAATGAGGTTACCGGGTATAAACAAAATAGGATATACATGTTTGAACAATACCTGGATATTTTCCGGAACGAAAGATATCTATATTACATTGTGGGGTTGTTAATATATAATACCAATTATACCAGTTGGACTTCAAAATGCGCGGATAGATTCAAAATATTTTTCTTGTTTTACAAACTTCAAATATTGAGCATAGCCAAAGCTATGCTTGGAATTTTAAGTGCAGTAAAACTGGAAAAGATGAAGAAGATAACGCG
>JAUVKO010000111.1 GCA_030596225.1 Fidelibacterota bacterium | reverse complement strand
TTCCGTGATAATTATTCTCGTATCGGTCAGCTGACGGTCCGAGATCTATATCTGGCTTTCCATGGACAGGTTGGTGCAGCGTGGGAGGCAAAAGATTCTGATAAGATATCCTTAAACAAATTCAGCTCTTGGATGGCTTATGAGAAGGATCAGATAAAATTGGTTCGGGATGTTGGTGTTGATTTTAGATTAGCATTAAATTCATACTACGCCTTTCCCACAGCGATTGAGTTTGGTGCTTACTACGGCCTGGATGAAATTTCAGTAACAACCAATACCAATGAAATAATTAATTATGGTGGCGAATGGCGCTATTATTGGAAGGTGTTGTTTGGCTTTGATTAAGAAAAAAGGAGTGGTCCTGCTGCTCATACTCAGTCTACTTATCGTTTCAACCGGTTTAGGTAGTGATTATGAAAAGGAGCCGGCCAGGCTGCAAGTGAATCGCAGTATGTTGACCAACTTTCTCAAATCATTGATCATTCCAGGATGGGGCCAATGGTCCAATGACCATAAAGGACGTGCTGTTGCCTTTATAACAGCAGAGTTGGCTGGCATATACACCTATCAGGTCAATCATTCAGCTGCTTATGACAAGAAGCTCGAATTCAAGGACTTTGGCGATGCGCACTGGGATTACCTGATCTGGTCATTTAGTGACAATGGTGAAACCGCTTGTGGTAATCTGCGTACGCATGAAATGCCTACTCTTAAGGATTCTGATGGAAATGATATATTTGATTCGAGAGGCTCTCTCATTCCACTAAAGGATCACCACTTCTATGAGAATATCAGTAAATATCCTGAATTCGTCTGTGGCTGGGATGATTTTGATGAGAAATGGGATGAGGAAGAGAAAGTCTACACACCCAATAAATTGACCTATATTGAGATGAGAACGCGTTCCAATGATCTATATAAAAATGCTCAGCTGGCGGGGACCTTGATCATGGTCAATCATCTGATCAGTGCCTTTGATGCTGCCTTGGGAACTGACATGACATCATTTGAAACAACTAATTACTCCGGAAAATTTTATATTAATCCGCTAAGTGCTGCAAACAGCATCAAATTGGAGGTTAAATTTTGATCAAACGCTCTACCAAAATATTGACTATACTGCTTTCCATTATCTTTTTTGGCACAACGCTTCAGTTTTGTGCTTCTCAAAAAGAAGAGCTTAAAGCCGATGATATTGCCGAAACTTTTCAACGGGGTATGAATTACTATGAAAAGGATAATTATATCAAAGCTGAAGAAGTATTCACTTTTATCATTTACAATGATCCAGGTGGTGCCTATGCAGATGATGCCCAATTCTACCTTGCTGAAACCTATTTCTCCCGAGAAGATTACTTGTTGGCTATCAGCGAATATGATCGTTTGATTCGTAGGATGAAAAATTCGAGTTTCGTGGAAGATGCCTTTTGGAGGAAAACTGAGGCTTATTGCGAATTGTCACCTGATTTTCGACTTGAGCGTGATATGACCGATAAAGCACTTAAATATTTATATGAATTTATCGATATCTATCCGGAAAGTAAATTTCGGGATGATGCTGATTCCCGTGTTCTTGAAATGAGGGGAAAATTAGCTCGGAAATTGCTCGAATCTGCCAGATTGTACGATACACTTCATGAATATGAATCGGCTGTCTTTTATTATGATAGTATCATTAACGAATATGCTGATACAAAACACTATGCATCTGCTCGTTTGGGAAAAGCGGGGGATATGGTAGCACTTGAACGTTGGTCTGAAGCTCGAGAACTTCTGAATTCAGTTGCTTTAAGTGGTCGTGAAGATATAAGCCCCAAAGAGATCATCAAGATGCGCATTCTGGGTGAACAGGTACTTGAGCAAGCGGGATCAAACGGGAACTGAGCTTCAAACCGTGAAACTCTGTCTCTTTGGTGGAACATTCGATCCACCACATAACGCCCACTTTATTATTGCAGAGGCTATTCGTGAGTCTCTGAATCTGAATAAGATCGTATTTATACCGGCATACAATCCACCCCATAAATATGAGAAAAAACCAGTGACTTCAGTAGAGCACCGGATAGCAATGCTGAAATTGTGTATCGATGATCTTCCTCAATTTGAATTCTCTGATGTTGAGCTTAAGCGAAAAGGTGTTTCTTATTCTATTGACACGATCATCGAGATGAGACAAAAGCACGGGATACAATCCAAGGATCTGCATTTTCTCATTGGTAGTGACAGTTTAGCTGAATTTAAATCATGGCATCGCTGGGAAGATATTCTAAAAGAAAGCAGGGTTGTTGTAGCTCGTAGACCCCGGTTTGAGAAAACTGATATTGATGCAGATCTGCTGGAGCAGGTAATCTTTCTGAATCTACCCCGTATGGAGATCTCAAGCACGGAGATACGAGAACGTTTTAATACAGACAGCATGACACGTTTTTATGTTCCTGAAGTTGTTTCAGAGTATATTAAAAAACACAAAATATACGGATCATAAAAGATGGATGTTCTGGTTAATTCAGTCGGTATGGGTGGCAACAGCATTATCATTGCGATAAGTGCTGCTTTGCTATTCTTTGGGGCTGAATGGTTGGTTAAGGGTGGTAGTCACCTCGCACACCAGTTTGGAATTAAGCCCATGATCATAGGTCTAACGATCGTTGCCTTTGGTACCTCTATGCCGGAATTCGTAGTTAGTCTTATCGCCAATGTTTGGGAGGATTCATCTACAATTGCCATTGGAAATATCATTGGCAGTAATGTTACTAATATTGGATTAGTGCTTGGATTAAGTGGTTTGATCTTTCCTATTGCACTGCATTTCAGTAAAATTTATAAAGGTTTGATCTTTTTATTTGTCATAAGTGTCTTGCTGTATGTTTTATCCCTCGATGGATCCATCAGCCGGGGAGAAGGATTTGGTCTGGTTGTGATCCTATTCGCCTATATATTTTATCTCTACCGTCATCCCCAAGATGTTCCGGAAGAAAAACTTGATTCTGAATTAGGAACTTTAACAAAAAATGTACTTCTGGTAGTAGGTGGCAGTATCGCTCTATCTCTGGGGGCATGGCTTTTTGTAAAAAGTGCTGTGTGGATCGCTGATGAGTTTAATATCCCGAAAATGGTGGTCGGTTTAACCATAGTTGCAGTTGGAACCAGTCTTCCAGAGCTAGCGACCTCTATAGTAGCGGCTTTCCGCAAACAAGGTGAAATCTCGGTTGGTAATATTATCGGCAGCAATATTTTCAATATTCTGTTTATTATGGGTGGGGTAGCAGCTATTAAACCATTGAATGTTTTAGAGGCCAGAATTATTGACGGTCAAGCCATTCAGGTCTTCCCCCATGTCCAATACATCATTATGATGTTATTTGGCCTGGTGTTGATTCCACTTGGTTTGCGCCATCGCATTGGTCGACTTACCGGAACCATTCTCGTCGCTGGCTATTTTGCATTTTATATTTATCTCTTCTTCGGTCGTGCGACATAGGTATCTTTACGTAATGTCTGAAAAGCAAAACATTCAAAAGATCCAGCCATATCAACGTCTGGCCACATATTATGATCAACTCATGGATTATATAGACTATGATATATGGGTAAAAGATATTGAAACATTGGTCAAGCCCTTTAACCCTGGTTCAACCTGGCTTGATATCTCTTGTGGCACCGGTTCAATGGCCCTGAGACTGGCAAAAAGGGGCTGGGATATGACTGCAGTCGATCTAAGCCCTCACATGATCGAGATCGCTCGTGGAAAGCAGCAGCAGGAACAGGTCAAGGTTTCCTTTGAAGCCGGAGATATGACCAGCTATGCAGCCACGACTGGTTATGACGTAATTATTAACTTACATGATGGCTTGAATTATCTATTGGAACCGACTGATATTCATGATTTTATGAATAATACTTTCAATCTGCTCAATCCCGGAGGTGTTCTTTTATTCGATGTAGCTACACCGCTGCTCTGTCAGACACACTTCCGCGGTTACCGCGAAATATTCAATGATGAGCAGGGAGGTTATGAACGATATACGAAATATGATTCCAACTCCCGGCTTGTCGAGTCCACCTTCACCCTGAATACGGGTGATGAAGATACTGTCGAAGTTGAAACACATATCCAAAGAGCATATGAGCTATGCGATGTGGAAGGTTTTTGTGAAGAATCTAAATATGACTGGTGGCAGGTATTAGATGATGAGACCCTGGAAAAAGGTGATCAAGATGCTGAGCGGTATCTAGTTCTCATGAGAAAACCAGTATGATCAGTTTTGATAATGTACATTTACGCTTTGATACGGGAATCTCATTGAGAGATCTGAATTTTGATATTGAAAAGAATGAGTTTGTGTACTTATATGGTCCATCTGGCAGTGGCAAAACGTCTATTCTAAAATTGATCTATATGGATCTATTTCCCAATGATGGACAGGTGAAGGTGCTGGGTCATGTTTCAACTGGGATAAAGAGACGTGATATTGCTCGCATTCGCCAAAGAATTGGGATGGTATTTCAGAAATTCAGACTACTGTCAGATCGAGATATTTACAGCAATATTGCGCTACCTCTGGAAATACAGGGACACAAATCAAATGAGATTCGACGGAAGGTTGTGCATGTAGCCGATGAATTAGGATTGCATTCCAGATTACACCATTTTCCCCATGAACTCTCCGGTGGCGAGCAGCAAAGGGTTGCGCTTGCCAGGTCCACTGTAAATTCACCGGATATTATTTTGGCCGATGAACCAACCGCACACCTGGATGAAAAAGCTTCGGCAGAGGTTATGGAATGGATCTGGAAGATTCATGCCGGCGGAACCAGTGTCCTTTTTGCAACTCATAAGGAACATATTCTGAAACAAGAACCTGCCAGAACTATATCCATTGATTCAGGTGAGATAATTCAGGATCGGTCCGTATGAAGTTAAGCTATATCATACGTGAGGGGATCATTGGTATAAGTCGTTCACGGATGCCCTTCATGAATTCAGTATTTTCGGTCACTATTGCCCTGGTATTTGTCGGGATCGGTATTCTGTCAGTAGATAACGGACTGCAATATATTGGGGATCTGCAGGCTGATTACGATCTTGAAATATTTCTTAATAATGAATCCGGAATGAAGGAAACTCGGCAAATAGCTGCGATCATCACCGAATATCCGGGAATATTGCGTGTGGAATATTTATCCAAAGAAGATGCGGCAGCTCTGTATAATGCTGAATTTGGGGAGGATGTTCTGTCTCTTCTGGATGATAATCCTTTACCAAGTTCATTCCGTGTCAACTTTGATGAAAATCACAGATCCATCGCATACATCCAATCTTTTATCCAATCCATGGAGTTTTTGGAAGGTGTGGATGAAGTGATGTTTAAAAAGGATCTGTTTGATCGTGTTCAGGGTATAATGCAGAAGGTCTATACCATTGCTGCAGCTGCACTCTTCCTGATAATACTATCTACTGTATTCCTCACAGCAAACAACCTGCGCTTGATGATACTGGCTCGCTATGAATTCATTGAAGCGGTTCGTCTGCTGGGAGCCAGTGATTTCATGGTGAAGGCACCATTCTTTCTGGAAGGGGGAATACTGGGCTTTCTGGGTGGTATCATTGCAGTGCTCATTATTATTGGATTGGAAACTGCTTTGGATGTTTATCAGATCATTGATCTTCCAATACGGATCATGAATTATCCGGAAGTGATCCTGGGCTTAATTCTCTTTGGTATAAGTCTATCAGCTCTTGGAGTTTTAAAGTCAGTCAGACGCATGCTCCGGTTTGTCGCCTAGCTCAGATCTAGCGCTAAATACTTAAATGGCGAGGCACTTGTTCTTTCATGAACAACACTGCTGTATTCTAAGGGTCTCAAAAGCCTTACATACCAACTCTTACAGCATTTAAACCCTTGTTTTGAAACAGGCCTAAATTTATTATGTTCGGTCATGAAATACGTGGAAGAACAAAAGCGCCAGGAACTGAAATCTCGAGAAGAAAAGGTCCTGAAGTGGTTAGTCCGGGATTATACAGTTTCCGGATGTCCTGTAGGCTCATCGCGTTTGGTGGAGATGGACTATTTTCAGGTTGGTTCAGCGACTCTCCGACACGTTCTAAGTGACTTGGAAATGGCAGGTTATCTGCTTCAGCCCCATACTTCAGCCGGTCGGATCCCTACCGATAAAGGGTATCGCTATTTTGTAGATCGACTTATGCAGACTGAACCCCCGGAACAAGGGATCAGACAAGATTATGAAGCCGGCTTGGATGATATTAGTCGTGATCTGGATCGTCTTATTAAGAACACAGCTCAATTTCTTGGAGATATGTCACATGCCTTAGTGCTTATGTCTCATCCACAAGTGCATGCTACCCGTATTCGTTCGGTGGCACTCCACGAGTTAGATAAAGATACGATCTTGTTGATCGTTCACATGTCACTTGAACAAATCAAGACCATTGCTTTCGAGTTGGAAAGCAGTCTGACAAGGTCCATGCTGCGTGATGCAGAAAATATTTTGAATGATCTATTTGCAGATATGGATATTGAAGATGTTCAAAATATGGTTGAAACGGGATCAACAGATGTTGCCCGTAAGAATCCTATCATTGATCAGATATTGAAGCGTTTCAATAATGCACTGTCCACAACTTCTTCCAGTGACTATCGTATCTATGGGGCGCATCAACTTTTGCACTATCCGGAGATTGCGGATCCGCTGAACCTGGAATATCTGCTTGAAGCTATTGAGACGGATAATCTACAACGTTATTTACCAACGCCTCTCCGTACTGGAAAGCCCAGTATTTTTATTGGCAGGGAATTAGGACGATCAATTTTCAATAATATGTCCCTCGTATCCATAGCATACAATGGAAGCGACTGCAGTGGTGAGATACACATTCTGGGACCCACACGAATGGCTTATGAGCGAATCATAGGCTTAGCCGAGTTTACGGCTGGTAAAATGGAAACTTTAATGAAAACGAAATACTCGAAGTGAAATGACAAAC
>JAUVKO010000095.1 GCA_030596225.1 Fidelibacterota bacterium | reverse complement strand
CAGTATAAGCCTTGTAATCCATAGTGTGAGTTTTAAAACCTGCACCGGCTTTGAATTGATGAGCATTGTTCATCTGCCAGGTCAGATCCCCACTCACCAGATAAGTCCGATTTATTCTTTCCGAATAACTATGGGTGTGACCACCGGCATAATACTCATTATCCGGTTGTTCAGAGATATCATTGGGCAGGAAATATGCCTTTTTAAGATCGTTGACCACAAATTCAAAGCTGACTTGTTCTATCCAACCTTGTTCATCCAGTGAGTTAAAAAATTCCGCCCAATCACTAGCAGAGGTGGTTTCCCAGGTATTAGTAATCCCTAAGCTAAAGCGATCCCCACCAAAAAAATCGACTGCATAGCAAGTGATACCATCAATAACAGTGCTATCATTAAAAATAATGATCATTTTGCTGTTCAGGATAAGAAGTGAGTCACTGAGCGAACCATAATAACTTCCCATGCCAATTCCGGATTTTTCATCTGCTGCAGCATCTTTAAGAAAACTGCTAAGCACATTCATATCCGTGTAAACAAGTTCCATCTCTTCACTTAGTTCTTCCGGGTCTACATCGATATAAAATGTTTTGGCTGTTGTCTGGTAAAAGGATCCTTTGATATTATAGAACATACTTTGATTCAGTGAGTGTCTCAAGTCAAGGATCACTGATGTCGATGTTGATTGATTAGTGGGACGACCATCAGGGTTGTATTTATAATTCAGATTATAACTGACAGACTCAGCAGCGTTATGGATGATGCTTGTATTAAGCTTTAGTTTAGGATTGATCTTCCAGGTTAATTTCACCATACCATTATAACGTGACGAGGTATTCAGTCGGACTACACTTGAGTCCCCACTTGCACCGCTATCCCATTGGTTATTTCCATTAAAATCGATGTATGGTTCGCCATCCAGAACTCCATTATGATTGGCATCTACAAAAGGATCACCATTCAGGACCCCGTCACCATTCAGATCAATGAACTCCCAGTCCTCTGCATCAATATAGCCGTTTCCATTGAAGTCGAAGTTATGAGTATAACGCCCATCCCCGTTCACATCCCGAAAAGGTTCACCGGCCGTAAAGGAGCCATTGCCATCAAAGTCAAAGTAGGATTCGCTACCGGGGGCCAACTGGCCATCTCCATCCAGATCAGTAAAAGGCTCGGCAAAGTTCAGCAATCCGGCCCGCCCCCAGGGAGAATCCCTTAATTCTTCAACTGCTTTGGAGGTTAAATAGTTTACGTCATTGGGAGTATGTTCACGAACACCACGGTAGAGACCACCATAATCATAAAGACGGCCACTGGCAAAAAATCTAAGCTTTTTACCAAAACCCGGAACCGGTCCGGATAAACTGGCTTCAAGATTTTTGATATTCATCATATCAAATTGATCGCAGTATTCAAAAAAACGGGTGTCCTCAGTGTAGTAGTCGCCTAAGTAACCACTGAGACTACCGGAATAATCAGAGCCACCTTCTTTGGTGATAATATTGATGATCCCGGACATGGCCTGACCATATTCAGCATTGAAAGTACCACTGAGAATCTGCAATTCCTGAACAGCACTGTTCTCGAGACTCACAGCCAAGCCTCCAGAAGAAAGATTTGTAACGGGAACGCCATCAATCATATAGGTAACCTCGCTGGATCGTCCTCCGCGGATATGGATGGAGCCATCTGCTGCAGCAACAATTCCTGCCTTAGTACCGATAAGGCCGGCAATTGACTCAACGGGCATTTCCTTGATCTCATCAGCACTAATGATAGAACGTCCGGAGGTCAAATCCTTTTGCACCATGGGTCTTTCAGCTACCACAATAACTTCTTCATCAGATTCTAAAACTTTAACTGTCATACCAAAATCGATTTGGGTGGTCAGATCGCCGCGAACAGAAACATCGGTCATCACCATTGTTGTGTAACCAATCATCCCGGCTTTAACTGAATATTTGCCTACCGGGACATTAATTATAAAATAGATACCATCAACATCAGTGGAGGCTCCCATACCGGTATTTGCTATGATGACATTTACACCTGGAAGCCCCTCTCCGGTCTCCCCATCAGTCACTCGACCTGAGATCTTTCCCGTCGTTCCCGCATAGACATTACTTAATATCAAACTGAACAACAATACTTTCAGAATCGATCGGTAAGGATTCGCTAGTGCTGAATTCATACATGCTCCCTAATTCTACTTCATCAACTTAAATTAAGTAAAGACTATTAATCGATTATTATAGCCGAATGGTTTAGTCAAGTCAACCATCTTAGTTTGTTACACTACCATTATTAACTAATCGCCTAATAATGCCCTTTTTACTTGTCAATCTTTATCTCATTCCATAGATTTCGAGCACTTAAAATATTCTTGATGAACACATCAAATTAATCTTTGTGATCGTTTGGTGTCATCTTGTTTTTTTAAGTTAACTATGACAATTAACTAAGGAGGACAAAATGGGAATGAATTTACCAAAATGGTCAATCACCCTGTTGCTGGTTGCATTCGCAGTTTTCGCCATGGGTGGTGAAAATGGTGTAAACAGTTATACACTCGGTTGGTCCGAAACACATGCCACCGATACAGACGTCTATTGGGGCGTATCCGGTCCGTATGACTTTGATGCAGATGGTTATTCTGAAATCATTGCTTACTCAGACGAAGGTGGAATCACCATACACATGTATGAAAACACCGGTAACGATGCCTGGACAGAGGTCTGGTCACATGATATCACAGATGCAGGTGATAGCTATGAAATAGCTGATCAGACGACAGATCTTGATCGAAATGGTATCCCTGAGCTTCTCATTGGTGGTTCTGGCGCCAGTGATGGATCGCGTGACGCGCTATTCATCTTCGAACTTGATACAGCTGCAGTAAGTCTGGGAAATATTGCCTTCCTACGTGTTGCTTCTGTAAATCCGGCGGAAGTTGCCGGTATCACTAATGATGATGCACAATATGCTACATCAGTAAAATCTCTTGCTGCAAGTGATCTAGATGCTGATGGCGTTACAGAATTGTTGCTTTATGATGGTCGCACACATGCTGTCATGGTTATGTCTTTAGACACTAACTCTACTTTTGCTTTCCCGAACTGGATTTCTGAGTTTACTGACGTCAGCTTCTGCTGTTCAGCTTACGGTGTTGTCATTGGTGACTTTGATGCTAATGGTACCAACAACTTTGCCATGGTCGAGTGGGATTATAATGGTATCAGTTTCTTTGATGTCCTCGGTGAAAATGACTATGCGCTGATTAAGTTCACTGATGATGTTACTACTTATGATGGTGGTTCCTTGCGTAGTTTGGATGCTGCAGATGTTGATGGTGATGGGTATACAGAAATTTACCTGGCTTCCACTGCAGGAACAGTACTGTTATATAATATCGGTGAAGATCTTGCGGACTTTGACCAAGACACTGATGTTTATGAAATCTATGAATATGGTTATGGATTCAACGGTGCCAAGATAGGCAACACAGATATCTGGCATGGCTCCGCAGATGGTGTTGATTATATTATTACTACTGATTCAACTACTATCCTTGATCTTGAGTATGATGGTGTAGGCGATATAACTGACGCCGCCTCCTGGACTGCTTATGAAATTGCCAACCCCGCCTCTCCTGGTGAATGGCAAGATGTTGCTCTCGGTGATTTTGACTATGATGGCCTGGACGAGATTTTTGCTGTTAACAGACGCAGCCCAACCTGTCAGATTTATGAACATGACGGTTATAATTGGGCAACGAATGTGGTAAGCTATGCCAGCATGGCTGATACACTACTATCCCCAGGTTTCCAAACTCGTGGAATTGCTGCAGGAAGTGACCTTGATAATGATGGCCTCAAAGAGCTTATCATTACTGATTACCAGATTCATGGTGTTCATGTTTTTGAGGCAACCGGGAATAATACACTGGAATGGGTTGCCACTCTGAGTGATGACTCCACCACTTACTGGGCTACTCCTCGTCACGTGATCACAGGCGACCTTGATAATAACGGTCGTGGTGAGATCATCTACATGGGTATGCGTAATCTTGGTGAAGCCTATAGTGGTATCAATGTCTGGGAATGGGATGGTGTTGACGGTAGTGACACTTATACACGCTATGTTGTTCCTGTACTCATCGATGGTGTTGAAGTGGATCGTTATTATGGTGACCGTACTTTGAATATCGGTGATGTTGATGGTGATGGACAGGATGAGTTACTGATCTCTGTAAATGGTTCAGCTAACGAATCTGATGTCTTTGTCATTGGTTCCATCAATGGATCATTTGCCGGTGGTTTCTATGATCTGGTTGTTGAGTATTCAAATGTTCGTACCATCTCCGGTGACTTCAATGGTTCACCCTGGGGTCAACCAAATATTGGTGATCTTGATGGCGATGGTGACATGGAAGCTCTCTTTATTGCCTGGGATCATGCAAAACTGCTTGTTGTCGAGTCAACTGGTGCAAATACCTATGAGCTCCAGAGTGTAACTGACCTCGATTCCGCTCATACTGACAAGGTTCCCTATGGTACCACCTTCGTAACTGATATAGATAAAGATGGTGCGGATGAATTCTATTGCGGACTTTATTCTGCCGGTTGGGTCATTCAGGTCAAGGGCGGTACTGATGTTGCTGATATCAGTTATGATAATGGCAATGTTACAGTCATCAGTGACTTTGGTGCTCCATGGGATCTGGTTGGTGGTGATGCTACCGGTGATGGAATCGCCGAATTGTTCACAGTCGACTATACGCATGCACGCGTCTATATGTGGCAACTCAATGGTTCCGACTGGGATATGTCAATTGTCAACAACTGGGATGCTACTATGGGAGGTTTTGCACTTGCCTATGCTGCTGATCTTGATGGCGATGACCATCCTGAGATCATTCAGGGTTTCCTTGAACCACCTGGTTCATCAGGTAATGAGTATAATTATACATTCTCAGTATCTGAGTTTACCGGTGCTACCATTGTTGGTACTGACAAGGAATGGACAGTGATCACACCTGCTGATTACAAACTTTCTCAGAACTACCCCAACCCCTTCAACCCAAGCACAACTATCGATTTTACTCTGCCATTGGCTAAAGACAATGTCAGCGTGATCGTTTACAACATGCTTGGTCAAGAGGTTATTCGTTTGGCTGACAACGCTTCCTATGGTCCCGGTACCCACAGTGTTACCTGGAACAGCATGACAGCAAATGGAACACCTGCAGCTGCCGGTGTTTATATCTATGAGCTGCGTTCTGGAAACGTTTCCAAAACAGCAAAGATGATTCTAGTAAAATAATCACTGGTATCATTTGATATTAAAGAGACCTCCCAATTTGGGGGGTCTCTTTTTTTGGGGAGGATTACTTACTCTATAAAGACAGCTTTATCGTCTTCGCGAGCGAACATAGAGAGCGCGGCAATCTATCTACGCTCGAAGAGCTACGACAAATAAATCTCAGATTGGAGATTGCCACGTCGTTAATACTCCTCGCAAAGACTCCAGGTATTTTTTTTAAGCAATAAGGAGCAAGACGCCTCTTGATATGGTCAGGACAGTCTGTGTTCAGTAGAGACCTAATCCCGCCTTTATCGGGATCTTCAACATGTTACGTCTCTACTGTTGCGCATCTATAAACAAACTATTAGACTGAAGGCAATTCAAGCGCTGACGAAAGGAACAATTTGTGCCCATATTATTAGATCTACCTAACGAATGGATTGCTTTCCTGGTTTTCTTTACGATCATCATGACCTTTATCGCTATGGCTGAGCTTGCCCGCAAAGTTTTCAAACTTTCTCCGGAATTATCCAGAAAATTAGTGCATGTAATGGTGGGAATTCTGGTTTCCCTGGCTCCCTTCTTCTTTAGAACGAGCCTCCCCGTGATTGTTCTCGGTCTCCTGTTCACTGTTCTAAATTATGTGGCACTGAAAAAGGACAGTTTAAAAGGAATGCACACTACTGAGCGGGTTTCTTTTGGGACAGTTTACTTCCCTATTGCTTTCATGCTTCTCGTTGTCATGTTCTGGGAACGCAATATCGTCATTTTTATCATTTCCATGCTGATTCTGGCATTTTCGGACACAGCCGCAACCATTGTCGGCGAAAAAATAAACTCAAATAGAATGTTTATCCTTTGGCATGATAAGAAAAGCTGGCCAGGCAGTATCACATTCTTCATCACTACACTGATCGTTATTATGATCGCCTACCCGGTTTATTCAAAACTGGCCGGTTTCACACAACTTCCCTGGCTGCATCTTGCCTCTATGGCGATCTTTACCGGTCTTATTTCCGCTGTAGCTGAAGCCGTCTCAAAACGAGGTAGTGATAACTTGACTCTGACCCTGGCAGCCGCTCTAAGTATGGATCTTTATCTCAGCAGTATGGCTCAGGGCACTCTCCTGGCACTTGGGGGTTGGTTCGCTTTATCTATCCTGCTCGGTTATGGTGCCTGCAAATTGCAGTCGTTGAGTATCAGTGGAGGATTTGGTGCCTTCCTATTGGGTGTATTTATGTTCGGGATGGGTGGCTGGGACACCATGTTACCTCTTATTGGATTTTTTGTGCTTTCCAGCATCCTTTCAAAAATTGCCGATCGCCAGACCAAACCGGATATTATTTCCACCAAAGGTTCTCAGCGTGATATTGTGCAAGTGTACGCAAATGGCGGAATTCCGCTAATTTTTGCCATAGCATGGTATCTATCCGACTTTTCGATTGAGCCGCTTTACTGGGCCTTTTTAGCCTCCCTAGCCAGTGCTACTGCAGACACATGGGAGACTGAGATCGGGAGTTTCAATAAAAGTTTGCCGGTAAACATTCTCACCTGGAAACATGTACCGAAAGGATATTCCGGAGGCATTACCTCCCTCGGTACTATGGGTGGTCTCATTGGAGCCACATCTATTGCTGCAATTGCCTATTTGATCGGATCGCTTGATCTGAATATTGAGTTGATCGGCATGGTCATTCTAGCTGGTTTCCTGGGTAGCATCATAGATAGTATTTTAGGAGCCAGCTTCCAGGCTAAGTTCACCTGCAGCAAGTGTGGTAAACCGACTGAGCGAATGATCCATTGCAACTATAAAACTCAACATATTTCTGGAATTTATTGGTTCGATAATGATTGGGTTAATGTGGCAGGGACACTATCCGGTGCCGTCATCTTCCTGCTGGCTTATTATCTCTATTTTTAGGATATTAATTTAGCAGGTTTGGGTATCGATCATGACCGTTTTCACTTGGAACCGGCCAAACATACTTTTTATTTATTAATGTGGCGGAGATTAAACGTATGGAAACGGACATTGAGGTGTCACACTGAGCTCAGCCTCCGGCAATACTAGTCTTTACCATACGTATAATGACCGCTGTTTTAATAGCATATATATGAAGAGACCTAAACAATGCTAAAAACTATTTTTACATTAACTGCTCTATCACTGCTAATATTTCTAATTGCAATGCTGCTCATGTTTATATCTAAAGGGGTTCGTGTGAAGGGTGCTCATGCTCGTGGCGAACATAAAAGATTGGACAAGGCTAAGCGCCAGATAGCACTGAAAAAAAAGAAATAGTCAGTGATTGTAGGAACAACCCCGAAGGGGTGTCATACCAATTACACTTCCAACCAGCACCTAACTTCTGCATCTTTTTCCGTTTCTCAGCACTTA
>JAUVKO010000107.1 GCA_030596225.1 Fidelibacterota bacterium | reverse complement strand
ACGGTGTCGCCATTTCCAGATTTCCAGAGCCTCCTGAGGTGTATAATCGTTGGAAACGATATTGTCTTTGGCGTTGTTCAATGCGACCTGGTTCCAGCCAATGAATGGGAATGGATATTCACCGGATTCCACATCTGACTGAGTTACACCCTCAAAAGCCTTGTCCCCGGCGTAAACGGTCCAGAAGGGACCATCGGGTGTAAAGGGGCTGGGACCAAAATGTTTCCTTGCTGGTGGACTGTAGCGAATATCTCCATGGACAGCTATGCGTTCCTGACCCTCTTTGGTGACAATATTCACCAGACCTGAACGCACAGAACCAAACTCAGCATTAAACCCTCCGGATAAGATTTCGATCTCTTCGATGGAAGAAATATTGATGCTGGACATAGGCACCTGTGTGCGTTCGTTCATGAGTGAGACACCATCAATTATGACATTTGTTTCATCAATGCCACCTCCACGGATACTGAATCCGGAGCCTTCTGCATCAGATTGAGCTGAAATACCCAACTGTGTGGAAAGAATCTCATCAATACCCTCTAAAGGCAGTGATTCGATATCTTCAGCCCTGACATAAAACTTACTCGCCGAAACATCCTGTTTAATGATTTCACGCTCAGCCACGACTATGACTTCCTCACCTTCGAGGCTTGCAGGTATCATCTCGAAGTTCACCGTCGCGGTTCTATTAGCAAAAATAACAACCTGTTCAATACGCTTAGTAGCATAACCAATCATATTACAGGAAACGTTATAGATACCTGGTGTCACATTGATCAGGTAATAATCGCCATCAGCATCTGTGGCAGCTCCAACTATTCTTTGTATTGGTATCGTGTTTCCGCCATCCCAACGCTCTAAGATCATGACATTCGCCCCTGGCAGCGCTTCACCGGTGACCTGGTCAATCACACAGCCGGATACTTTGCCAGCATTGGCAGCAAAGCTGAAACTGCCAATAAAAAGTAACCCGACAATCATTAAGCTTATTTTGAGACTCAGTGTTGATCTAATTTTCATCATGCTGTCACCTATTGTTGGTAACCGGTTGTGCCAATAAATACTTTTTGAATCATACCCGGATCTTCTGCAGCAGTAACTTCGAAGTCATCAGAAATATTTGAATGGACAAGCAAGAGATTGATTCCATCCCAGGTCATAAAGTTGGCAGTTGGCACAATATCACCTGGAAAAAACTCAACTAGCTCCCCTGATGTCATCGTGTAACGATAAAGTGTGCTGCTACCGTCGGGAACGAAATACAGGTTGCCGTCTACATCGAATTCCAGACAATACACATTCTCGAATTCATCCAGAACCACCTCTGTCTCTCCCAGGGTTTCACCAATGATCTGGTTGCGGCTGATGGCTGCTCCTTCTGAATGACCTGCCTGGGTAACATAGAGGTATCCATCCATAATTTTGCAGCTAGTGGGACGTGAATAGTCTGCAACTTTGATTCCCAATGTTGTATCTGATTCATCAGTACCAACAAATATTCTACCAACGACTGGTTCTCGATAGATTCCCCCGGATATATTTGTTATGGTTGTATCAAATGTGTCCTCAACAGGGGTAATGAGCATTTGATAAAAACCTAAACTTGAATAGAACATATTTCCTGATGATTTTTCAAATTCAATCCCGGAAGGAGCGACTACATTTTTAATCTTCTTTTTAAAGCTAATCGAGCCATCATATGGAATATCAGAAATCCATCCCAGTTCACGACCCCTCCTCAAATTGGAGCCCCAGATCGTATCTGTAGCTACATCGTATATCAGATTACCCAGAACAGTAGATGTCCGGACTAATTGAAGGGACCCCTCGGCATCCAAGCTATAGAGTGCTTTACTCCATCCCGCATTTGCTTGATTAACAATAAAGTAGACAGTAGAATCAGGACCTGTCGTAATACCAGCGGGCCAATAGACTGTATCTGTCAAAGCATCGAGGGCTTTAAAGAATGTAAACATGAGAGTATCAATGACCGGATTACCGGAAGTATCAGTAGATTGCTCTTCCCAATACCCCCAGAACTCACTACCAAGAACCGATATCTTCGGGAGTACAGTTTTGTCATTAACCATGGGGAGCTGCACGGTAAGCTCGGTAGCGGAGGCTTCTTTCACTAAACCTGCGACAGAACCAAATAGTACCATGTTGCGTTCAATCTCTGAAGAGAAATTCTCTCCGGTAATTATGATATCAGTACCGGCAAAACCCGAGTCAGGTTCTATACTCAGGATCACGGGTGGTGGTTCTCCGGTTGGATTAGGGTCAGTCCAGTACTGACTTTCTTCCGTACAGTTTAGGAGGATAAGTATAACAAGAATGGATGTGAGATATTTCGTTAGATTTAACATATTCCCCCCCTGCCTACTTAAACGATAGTCCAAATGTGAATACATGGATTGGATTGAATCTGATAAAATTGTTGAATGCATAATCGAATTGAAAGCCCAAGGGACCCAGGTGATGTTTAAGACCTACTCCTAAAGTGAAATTCTCATCATCGTAGTTAACTTTATAGCCGGTTCTCAGAGCGATTATCTCATGGAACCAATATTCTGCGCCCAGATGGATTCGCTCCGTATAATCCCTGGAGTGCAACAGGTCGAAATACATGGTCATTTGTTGCTTGCTTCCCAGGTTTAGAGCATCCAGAACATCCATCGCAGCGCCAAGTTTGAAGGTAAGCGGCAGCGGGAAGGATTCTGTGATATAGCTTTTTTCCTGGGAAAAGTTGGTAAGGGTCATACCAATGCGCAAATCACCGAAACCGGGATAAAATAGGGTCCCAATGTCGAAAGCTGGTACACCCAGGGCCGCTTCCACTTCATCCATTTCACCACTGGCGATATCTGCACTTGTATAAGCAGTACCAAGATTCTCATAACAATATTTGAATACACCGCCTACTGAAAATTTGTCACTGATGGATGATGCCAGTCCAATACCCGTCGCAACACCCGTTGGTGAGAAAGTTCCGATATCAATGTATCCATTGTCGTTATTTGCTCGAATAGTTGCATTGAGGGTCCCGTAATTCACACTGACTACCTGTGCAGAGAGTACCAATCTATCATTCACTTTGAAGCCACTACTGATAGCCATGTGATTGATATCAGCAATCCAAGCTACGTTTGAAAATGTGATTCCTGAACTCGGAATATGGGCCATGCCTGCCGGGTTCCAGAAAACTGTGGTCAACCCACCGTCCAGGGCAGTCACAGCAGCACCCATGCCCATCGCCTGAGCACCTACAGGTATTGAAAGCCATTTAAATCCCGTTTGGGCTAATTTCTTAACCGCCCAGACATTCTGGGGCAGGATCAAGCTAAAGAGCATCGTGATAACTAGTAATTTTCTGGATTTAAACATCATTGCACCTCTACGTTATCAACACTTCAAAGCTTATTTTAAGTAGATTGCTTTTTGGACTGCGTATTCACCATAGGTACCGGCACGGATGTAATAAAGACTGCTAGGAACAGTCTCTGCTGGGTGCCATCGGGTCGTATACTGACCTGGAAAATACTCTTCATCAGAGATCACAGCTATCTTCTGGCCAAGTTGATTGAAGACCTCAAAGGTCACAGGAGCTTCCTCCAACACAGTAAAAGTCAGAGTGATTGTGCCATTAAATGGATTCGGGTAAGCCTTTTGCAGTTCGAAGGATCCAGGTCGTAAAAATCTCGGTGTTGATATGATTCCAGTTGGAGTCATGGTTTCAAATAGAAGATCACCGGAATAGTCATCCCCGGAAGCACTATTGGTGATCACCAGTGTATGTCCGAGATCATTGTATCCGGTTTCGTCTTCCCAAATCCCTTCATTCGCAAGTCTGATAGCGAATTCAGATCGATAACGTAACGTTGGCATAGGGTCTGACAGATACAGAAACATAGAGTAACTCCCCTCAGGAATTCCCTCAGGAATTCCGCCTATAATGCTAACGTTAGCTGCGTCACCTGCCATCCACCACCGTGGCTCTTCCAGGCTTATGAGAGTATATTCCACTTGTGTGGCCTGATCGCGAATAACCAGTTCACAATTTCTCGGATTATAAGGGCTGGCAAAGCCTTCATTAAAGATGGTGAACTCTGACAGTAGCGATCCACCCGGTCGAACCTCATTTTGGAGTTGGGCATTCAACAATTGAAAACGATAACCCAGTCGCCGTTGAATTTCCGGCCAGCAACCATTGGTCTTCCAGCCGTTGATGACATCAGGATGATAATCACGATTCAGGACGGACCAACGCATGCGCGTTAAATCCACGGGAGCATTCTCGCACCCTGAATAGGCACTTGGATTACAGGTTTCTCCGCCCTGAGGAACATAGCGGTTATCCAAATTCAAGTATGTTTTGTCTGCTTCTATGTCGCCATAAGTTCCGTAGTCAGTGGCACTAGCCAGAAAACAATCATTGTGTGCCCCTGTTCTAGCTCGATATGATCCTGAGAAAGCCGAATCTGGTGTCAGAGGATCATTCGTTCCAAAAATTGCTTTCTTATATCCTGGTGTGCGAATAACCACCATGCGTTCTCTGGGGAAAACCGCTAATTCGCTAAAAAGAACAGCACGACGATCTTCGGTGTTGTCGAGATTGTTGCTGGAGTAATACCATTCACCCCAGGCACCAATAAACCCGGCCTCGATGTATGCAATGACATCAGCATTTTCGGTCCAGATGGGTCCTAACTGTTCAATATGGGTCTGGATCCATGCCAACGAGGCATCCTCACCAGTCTGGCTATTTGTATAGCTGTAGCGCATCACCAGCTTAATGCCACCTTCTCGAGCTGCAGTCAGATCGTTGCGAACTCTAGCAAGGAAAACGCTGGACAAGCTATCTGTACGGAAGCTGCCAACATCATAAAGACGTTGTGCAATGGTCAAGCCAGCATTGCGCAGAGTGGTGGCATAGGTGACCGAAACCGCACTGCTTTTATGGGCGGATAATCCCCTCTCAGGATTTAGAAATAGATCATCAGTTGTTGTGTAGGTATAATTACTATAGGTTTGCCCTACGACTGCAAGCGTGATCAGGAATAATATCAGACTATATATAAAATTTCTCATGCTAATTTTCTTTTAAACATTCTTCCAAATCAAACAATCGAACCAAATGAGATTGCCGATATTTTTTAGCATATATAAGACCATAATTAACAGCTCGATGAATCCAATGGGTTGGATCTGTGACTGCAAAACCGGCTATAGCATCGATTGTGGGGGTGGTCTCAGCACTGCCACCCTGTTGCATCAAAACTAAAGGCGGGCAACCAAGAAGGAGATTAATGATCTGTTTATTAGTCACGATCCAACCCTAATACTTTGACAATTAAATAAGTCAGCATAAGATTACTATTTATCCGTCGGAGTAAAAACAACCATCATAACGGATAATGCTTCCAGCTGTTGCCTAATTGGCATATTTCATGTCCTTGTGGATGAGTTTAAGACAAATGATTTATTCGATACGTTGGAACATATAATCTTTTCCACAACTAACCCGGCAGCTCCTAAAAAGTTGGACTCTTCGCCAAGGATAGAGTTTTGGATGATTATATCTGAACCAATCATTGGATTTGTATGCCTAAGTAAGCTTTGTTTAATTGAATTTGTGAGAAATTTTCCAGACTGAGAGTGTTTACCACCTAAAATGATTATCTTCGGATTTAGAATTTGAAGAACCATAGCCAGGGTTTTACCTATGGCTTCGCCTGATTCATGCAACAAATTAATTGAGAATTCATCTCCGCGTTGGGCAGCCCTCACAATTTTGCGAGCTGTTATTTGTTTGCGATCATCACCATATTCAGAATTAAGCAAGGATTGCTCGCCAGCTTCTAATCTGCGAATGGCTTCCTTGGCAATCGCCTCACCCGATGCAACCGTTTCCAGGCATCCATATTTTCCACAATGGCAATGATCTCCATCATGTTTTACTTGAATGTGACCAAATTCCCCTGCAAATCCATCTGCACCCATATAAACTGAATTGTTTAACACCAGACCCAGTCCAATCCCCCAACCAAGGTTAATTATCAGTGCATCTCTATGATCTTTGGCAGAACCAAAGTGGTGCTCGGCATGTGCCATCAAATTAACATCATTAGATATGACAACTGGTAAACCGAAGGCTTCTTCCAAAACTTCTCTAATCGGTTTATCATAATAATTCAGGAAGGAATAGCTTTTGCCAAGATCGGTGTTTACGAATCCTGGAATCCCTACACCCATCCCCAGATATTTGTGTTCAGGTATGCCGATTTCAGTCTTCATATCTTCAACATTATCAATCACGAGTTGCAGGAATCCATCATCATGGTTAAATACTCTACTGCGAAAATGCCGCCTTGAAATAATTTCCCGGTTTAAATTCATGATAGCCAGCTTTGTATTCAATCTTCCTGCATCTACACACATGATGTATCCAGCATCAGAATTGAGTTGATACTGGGCTGCTCTTCGGCCACCGCTTGAACGACTTTCACTATGTATTTGTACGAATTCTTCCTGTTGCAGCTCTTCAATCAGTTTTGATGTTGTTGGGTATGTTATTTCCAGTAGATACGAGAGATCCCTCAGGGTCGTAGCACCATTGTAGAATAAATACTTGATGACCTTACGGTGTCTCATAGAAAACTTGATATGTTCAATTGTTGCCATGCTATTTGCCCTAATCTAATCCTCAATCATCCCCTTATCAAGGATATATTATAATATTTTAATAAGATTACATTATTTCTTTAATTTATTTATTATCTGTTCCGCTGTTTGCATAACACATCTCTATTCAACCTCTCAGTCCCAATGACCCTCTTCATTCTTATTAGTCATTGGCCAACAAAAATACCTCCAAGACTGCATTCTTAGTTAAAATGTCATTTTCATTTGCAGACCACTTCATCTTTTATGCAATACCGTCGACCATAATGACCAGTACAGAGCCTACTCCAAGTACACTCTCAAAAGACCACCGATAAAGTAGATCAACATACCACTAACTGCGATCCAGCTGGCGATAGCAAACCCACCACTTCCCAGGAATACACCCAGCAAGAACAGAACAAATCCACTGAGGTATACCAGTATGGAGAA
>JAUVKO010000137.1 GCA_030596225.1 Fidelibacterota bacterium | reverse complement strand
ACAGGGTATTCTTCTCAGGAGTTACTTGGTAGCAATCCAAGTATTCTTAAGGGTGGTGAATTATCTGAGGACGACTACAAGAAACTTTGGGAGATCATTCTATCGGGTAAAGAATGGCGGGGTGAATTTCATAATAAAAAGAAGAATGGCGAATTGTATTGGGAGAGTGCGATTATTTCACCCATCTTAAATAATAATGGAGATATCACTCATTTTTTAGCCGTTAAAGAAAACATCACCGAAAGAAAACTGGCAGAAAAAGAGCGCATTAGTTTAGAAACCCAACTCCGTCAGTCCCAGAAGCTAGAGGCAGTGGGAACAATGGCTAGCGGTATTGCCCATGATTTCAACAATATAATGCAAGGACTCTATCTCTACTCAGGTATCATTAAGGATCAATTGCCTGATGATGAACAGCTTAAATCAAACTTTCAGCATATCGTGGAATCGGGTGAACGGGCGAAAAACTTGGTCAAGCAGATTCTTACATTCAGCCGTAAAGAAGAAACAGATTATAAGCCAACCAAGATCCAATACATACTCAAGGATGTATTAAAACTGATTCGTGCTTCTACACCAACTACAATAGAGATCAGCGAAGATATTGATACAAACTGTGGCGCTATTCTTTGTGATGCCACCCAAATCAATCAGGTATTTGTTAATCTCTGCAACAATGCTGTACACGCCATGATGGATAATGGTGGCGCTCTATCAGTGAGTTTACATGAAATGGATGCACAGATAGATGGAGGACCTGCGTCAACCGGCGATAAGTTCGTGGAACTAGTGGTAAGTGATAAAGGACATGGGATGGATATTAAGACCCTGGAGAAGATATTTGACCCTTTCTTTACCACAAAAAGTGTTGATGAAGGAACAGGCTTGGGTCTATCCATTGTTCATGGGATTATTAAAAATATGGGTGGACAGATTAAGGTAGATAGTAAGCCAGGCAAGGGGAGCACTTTCAGGCTATTAATGCCCTTGAGCGCAGATGAAGAGCAACCGGAAGAAATTCAGAAAGAAACAGGAAAAGAGCTGAAAGGCTTACGAGTTTTACTGGTTGATGATGATACGATGATCTCCGGTGCCGGTAAGTATATCCTGGAGGATAAAGACTGTATCGTAGATGTCGCGAATAATGGTTATGAAGCCCTTGAACTCTTTCAAAAAGATATCAAAGCGTATGATCTGATTATTACCGATCTCACCATGCCCAAGATGACTGGATTGGAGCTAGGGAAAGCAGTCAGGAAACTCTCTGAGGATGTACTAATGGTTTTAACAAGTGGTAATCTTGATCTTAAGCTACGATCAGAGTTCAAGGCACTTGGGTTTAACGGATTTATTCGCAAACCATGGACTACAACTGAGATGTTGAAAGTGATTAACTCGTTGGACCTGAGTTAAATGCTGAGGAAACCCAGTAATAGCACCAAATAACACCCATAATTCAAAATATTTTCAATTCGGTCACTTTTTAGTCACTGACACCCCGCAAAGTCTTATATAGCTCCAATGGCCATGTATTTCTAATCCGTAGGCCACAGGTTCGAGCCCTGTCAGTTGTAATTATATTGATATTGCCAAAAGGAGTATCTTCAAAATTGATTTGTCAAGCAGGTGTAATAAGTAGGTAGAACAGATACAATAGCTAAGTTTCCAGCCCGGGGGGTCTTTATATCGGTCGTTTATGAGACTGCAAAATAGTGCCTGAGTTATGAGACACCCTTTTTGAGATAGAGTGAACTCTCATCGAGGAGTATTTGCTGATAGACAATAATTAATATATATTCAGAACATACAAAGTTAATCCACCAGCTCTAATTATTCCTTCTGAATCTCGGTGCTGATTGAAATCAATTGCTTGGATAAGGGGGACATCATGTATAACCAAATTCACGTAACAGCTTTCCTGGTCAATACCATATTTGCTGGATCGATACAGCGCATCTTGATTTTAACACTCCTGTTAACTTTACCAATGATATCCTACGGACAATGGGAGTATGAAACCGTAACAACCGGTGGAACAAAGTGCGACATTGCTGTCGATACAAATTGCAATCCACATATCAGTTATAGGGTTCAGGCAGATGGCTGGGATCTTAAGTATGCCCACTGGGATGGAACCGATTGGCAGATAGCAGAGGTGGAGACCACCGAAAATGTCTATGGAGCACCATCTATCGCTGTTGATGACTCTGGAATCCCTCATATTGTTTTTAAGAAGGCAAATAGCTTCTGGACTATTCTCTATCACGCCTGGTGGAATGGCTCATCTTGGCAACAGGAAGGTTTGGATTCATTAGCTTGGGATGACCTCGGTGAATGGAGTTCAATTACTATAGCCAGTGATGGCTACCCCCATGTAGTTTATACAAGTGATAATGATAGTTACTTAAAATATGCTTACCAGAATGCTTCCGGCTGGCATTCTGAATTTGCAGACAGTCTTCTCAATGAAGAGTTTCATTATGTATCCTTGGCATTAGACGTCGTCAATCATCCCCATGTTAGCTATTATCTAGCAAATGCCAGAGAATTAAGATACGCTTATTTGAACGGATTAGCTTGGCAAGTAGAAACGGTAGATACAGAAGGTGCAGTGGGTCACTATTCATCTATTGCCGTGGATGACGAAGGATCTCCCCACATTGGCTATACGAATTACTGGGGTGTACCACCAACTAAATACACACACTTAGATGGTAGTACCTGGCAATTCGAATATGTTGATCCCAGCGATGATGCATTGGAATTATATACTTCATTGGCTCTAGATACTGATAACCGACCCCATATGAGTTATGGAGAATACTTTGGCTCTTTGAAATATGCCTTCAAGGATGAATCCTGGAAGATTGAGATCGTAGATGAGACAGTAGAATGTGGTTGGACTTCAATTGCTGTTGATGATAGTGGTTCGACCCATATTGCTTATTATGATCAAAGCCTATTGGCGCTCAAATATGCTAAGAAGAGCCTCATACCTGTTGATATGACACCGCCATCTGCGCCCCAGGTCTTAATTGCCCACCCTGGCAATAGTCAAGTTTCATTAGAGTGGTTGATGAATCTGGAAATAGATGTTACTCAATACTTGATCTATGCTGGAACTTCAATGAATCCGACCACATTAATAGACTCTACCAATAGTAGGAGTGATACCACAAAAATCATTGAGGAATTGACCAGAGATATCGTTTACTATTTTAGAATCACAGCAGTGGATACAGCAGGTAATGAGAGCGGTTATTCTAACGAAGTTAGTGCGACTCCTATTGGATTGAGCCGTTTGCATGTGTCTACCACCGGCTCCGATGTTTCCGGCGATGGATCAGAAGGTGCTCCATTTGCTACGATTCAATATTCCATTAATTCTGCTAGTAATGGTGACACAGTCTTGGTTTTGCCGGGCACCTACGTTGAGAATATCAATTACAATGGGAAAAACGTGATTCTTGGGTCGCTGTTTATAACCACACTAGATACCTCATACATCTCCCAGACAGTGATTGATGGCAACAGTAACGAAAGTGTGGTAACATTTGAGAATGATGAAGATTCGACTGCAGTTTTGAGTGGGTTTACGATTATAAATGGTTCTGCATTGTTTGGTGGTGGAATTAAAGTAGAATATTCAAATCCCAGTCTGGAAAATATTACGGTGAGTGGAAATATCGCCAGTGGTCCTGGAGGCGGAATATCATTCCAAAATAGTACCAGTTCAAGATTGGTCAATGTAATAGTAAGTGGGAATACGGCTGCTCATTGGGGTGGTGGCATTAGCTGCAGAAGCGCCAGCCCATCCATGATAAACATAACTGTTATGGAAAATATTGCTGGTGCTGGTGGTGGTGGAATTGCCTGTGCTGATACTTCTAATCCGAGCTTGGAAAAAGTATTAGTTGAAAGTAATTCAGCTAATTATGGAGGGGGAATTTCTACTGATGTTCATTCCAGTCCAACTTTAACGGATGTGACAGTAAGTAGGAATACAGCATTTATTTATGGCGGTGGAATTTATTGTAATAATAATTCCAACCCAGCTCTTAATGGTGTTACGATAAGTGATAATACAGCCAATTCGAATGGCGGTGGAATTGCCTGTGATAATTGGTCAAGCCCGAGCTTGGTAAATGTAACTATTGAGGATAATTCTGCCACGGATGGTGAGGGTGGTGGAATTTATCTTCATTATTCTAGTCCAACCCTAACGGATGTGACGGTAAGTGGAAATACAGCTGCTCTTTGGGGTGGCGGAATTTCCTGTGGTGATCAATCCAGCCCCATTTTAGAAAATGTACTAATAAGTGATAATGTGGCTACACACCTTGGTGGTGGAGTTAGCGGTTGGTATTTTGCCAACCTCACCCTCACGAATGTGCAGATTCTCTCAAATTCTGCAAGATCAGGAGGAGGAATTGCTTTGTGGGATAGCTGCAGTCTGATATTAGAAAATGTACAATTCCGTTGGAATTCAGCCACCGAGGACGGAGGCGGACTTTACATTCGTGATAGTAATCCTGCCATGAATAATGTAGATGTTCTTGAAAACCAGGCCACTAATAAGGGAGGTGGGCTTTATCTTGATAACAGCAATCTTATATGGGAGGGCATTTTCGTAGAGAGGAATTCAGCCTCATATGGTGGTGGGCTATATACGAATGGTGATTGTGCCCTCTTAAATATGACAATCGTAACCAACGTGAGTGAAAAGGGATTCGGTGGAATCTATACAGACAATGGATCCCTGACGATCTCAAACAGCAATATTGCTTATAATGGAATGGGTCTGTACAATACTGACAATGCTAATTTTACTAACGCAGTAAACAACTGGTGGGGGTCTCCAAGCGGTCCGTATCACCCCAATTTCAATAATTTAGGGAATGGTGATTCAACAAATTCGTATGTATATGTAGCACCCTGGCTCGCAACTCCTGATACAGTCGCACCACCAGTACCACCACAAAACCTAAGAGTGACCCGCACTGGTGATGACTTTATCAGTCTTGCCTGGGATCCAAGCCCGCTGGCAGACTTCGCCAAATTTGTATTGCATTATCGCATTGCAGGCGAGAACAATTTCCCAGCCATTTATCTCGGGGAAGACACCTCCTATACAATTATAGGATTAACACCGAATACAAGATACCATATAGATATGACCCTTCGAGATAACGATGGGAATGGTAGCTGGTTTTCGAACGGTTTTTACGCTTCAACAGTAGTAAATGGTCCTGATGAATTCGACTTAATATTCCCTGAGGACAGTGCGGAAGTAACCACACTGACACCGACATTTCTCTGGAATCAGGCCATTGACCCCGATCTGGCAGATACGATTCGCTACCGCATATTCTATGGGAGTACGATTCTCAATCTAATAGAAATTGATTTAGACACTGACACATCCTGGCAGGTACCATTAGATCTATTGGACAATTCAACATATTATTGGAAAATACTAGCTTTGGACCCATCAGGTGCAGCTACTGAGAATACTGGCGGTTATCATAGTTTCACGACAAATACAGGATCATTAGTTTATACTGAATTATCACAAATACCTGATAAGTACTCACTAGATCAAAATTATCCCAACCCATTTAATCCAACAACAACAATTCAATATGGACTACCAGAGAACACAGATGTCACTCTTTATGTATATGATATTACTGGTCAAGAAGTGGCAAGACTTGTAGATCATTCTCAAGTAGCAGGCTGGTACACGATTAGATGGAATGGAACGAATCAGGATGGCACACCTGTTGGAACGGGAATGTACTTCGCGAGATTTCAAGCCGGTAAGTATTCTAAGGTCATAAAGATGGTCTACCTACGATAAGGAAATACTTCCGGTAGGATTGAAAGCCTTGGACATTTGTTTGGGGCTTCTTTTTGTTATAGTGGCGTGTAGCATTAACCGTCGTTTTTGAGACTAAATACCTGAGACTATTTAACCCCTAGCAAACCCAGTAAACAGAGTCTCAAAACCCGTCTTATAATCAAAGTATCGTTATAAGCAGGCTTAACCCTATTTGAGACACATAATATCTTCAATAAAAAAGAATCACTTAAGGATCAGTAATACCAATTAC